>NZ_JBHWYR010000128.1:0-7916 GCF_042728695.1 Bacillus sp. NPDC060175 | reverse complement strand
CATGCAGAATATAAAGACGGCTGGATGTCCTTTATTGTTGAACATCCAATCAAATAGATTGGCTTATGGAATTACAGGTTCCATAAGCTTTTTTTTATAAAATCTTAAGAATTCTTAAGGTTTTTACGGGGTGTTTTCTAATTTTCATAGTTTATCATGTATATATTGAAAGCGATGAGGTGAGTGAAGTAGATAAAGAAGAAAGTTTTCATTGTAGCTTTAAGGTGGATGCAACATGAAAATTTTATTAAAAGCAAATAAGAATAGCAACTTATTTTAAAGAAATGAAAAAACAAACGTAGGAGGATATATATGACGAAACCAGTTTTAGACGTGAAAAACATCCAAAAAGTGTACGGTAAAAAAGGTGAGAACCAATCACACGCGTTAAAAGGTGTTTCATTCTCAATTCAAGAGGGTGAGTTTGTCGGAATTATGGGACCTTCTGGTTCTGGTAAAACGACATTATTAAATGTAATTTCAACGTTAGATAAAGCAACGGGCGGCGTTGTTGAAATTGCAGGAACGGATATTACGAAAATGAAACAAGGTGAGCTTTCTGATTTCCGTTCACAAAAGTTAGGATTCATTTTCCAAGACTTTAACTTATTAGAGAACTTATCTATTTACGAAAACATCGCTCTTCCACTTTCACTTCAAGGTGTTTCATCACGAAATATTGGACCGAAAGTAGAAAAAGTAGCTGATATGTTAGGCATTTCAGCAATCCTTCAAAAGTATCCATCTGAAGTATCTGGTGGACAGAAGCAACGTTCAGCAGCAGCACGTGCGTTAGTGCATGAACCAGCAATTATTTTAGGGGACGAGCCAACAGGATCGCTTGATTCTAAAAATGCAACGAGTTTACTGGATGCGATGACAAACTTAAATAAAGAGCAAGGCGTATCTATTATGATGGTTACTCATGATCCATATAGTGCAAGTTACTGTCAGCGTATTTTATTCATTCAAGATGGTGAGCTATATAAAGAAATTTATCGCGGTGGTACACGTGAAGAGTTCTATAAAGAAATTTTAGACGTGCTTGCAAACTTAGGTACACAAAAAGCGTAAGGAAGGAAGTTCAATCATGTTATTTAAGCTTTCCATGTCAGGCCTAAAAAGTAAGTTGCAAGATTACATTGTCTTACTTGCTGGTCTTATTGTCTCTATTTCAACTTTTTATATGTTTCAAACATTAGCACTCAATAAGGCGTTCCTTGAATCTAACTCTTCTATTAGGGATATTGTGTCTGTATTTAAAATTGGGTCCTTTTTGTTAGCGTTTATCACATTTTTTTATATTTTATATGCAAACTCTTTCTTATCATCTCTTCGCCAAAAAGAATTTGGTATGTATATGATGTTAGGAGCAAAAAAGCATAAAGTTACCTTACTTATGTTTATCGAAACAATTATATTAGGTGCCGCATCTCTTGTGATTGGAATTACAGTTGGTGTAGGGCTCGCAGAAGGTATCGGTCAGTTACTAATGAAACAATTAGAACTTCCTGTTAGTGGTTTTCAAGCATTTTACATGCCATCTATGACGGTTACTTGCATCTTTTTCTTTGCATTATTTGTACTATCAGCAAGTATAAGTAGTATTAAGCTAGCGCGTTTTTCTGTATTACAACTTGTACATGCAGATGCACAAACAGAACGTGTCGCCATAAAAGGAAAAATGACAATTGTAGTTGCAATCCTTGGTGTGATTTTATTGGGTATTGGTTATGCATCACTAATCTATATGAAATATGCAAACCCGCTAATTGGTCTGGGATTAATGGCCGTTGGATTAATCACAGCAACCGTTGGTACTTACATGTTATTTGGATCATTTCTCCCAGTTATGATTAACAAGTTAAAGAGTAATAAAAAACGTAGTGAAAAAGGCCTCAATGCTTTTACTTTTGCACAATTAAATTTCCGCATTAATGGCCTAACAAATGTGCTTGCAACAGTAGCAATCTTAGTGGCTCTTGGCGCTGGCGGAATTGCGTGTGGTATGGCATTTAAAAACAACACCGGAGTAATTACTGATCAAAATCAAATTTACGATTCAGTCATTCATAATCCAACAGCGGAAGAAAAGAAAATTTTGAATGCAATCGTATTTACAGATAAGCTTGAATATCGTTACAAAATAGATGACCAGTATATTTATTATCTAAAAGAAGATTTAGAGAAAAATCGTCCTTTGGTAAACGATAGAAAAAATGGGAAGGCGATGAAAGTTTCAGAGGGAATTCCCACGGATGCATTTGCATTGTCAAGTCAATGGGGTAAAGATGATGGGAAACCAAAACAATGGAGCGACGCTTTCCAAACAATCCAGCCAAAGTATATATATCCTGATCATAAAGTAAAAATTGTAGACAAAAACATGTACCATAGTATAAAGGGTCGAGAAAGTACTGTGTTTATTGGGAAAACAGATGATTTTAAATCATATTTAAAAGAATGGAAACAACTTGACGAATTACAGTTAGCTAAATATACAAGTATGAAACCTGAAGAACTGAAGAGCAAATATCAAATGTATAATTCTCTTCATGGTATGTTAGGTGGATTGATGTTCATGGGCTTCTTCGTCGGAATTGCGTACTTAGCAATGATGGCAAGTTGTTTGATGTTTAAAGTTCTGTCTGGTGCATTCAAAGATTGTACACGTTATCAAATGCTTAGTAAAATCGGTGTTCGTCGAGAGTTATTAGCACAATCAATTTATAAGGAGTTATTCTTTGTATTCTTAGTCCCAGCAATTGTGGGTATTGTTCACGTATTAGTTGGTATGAACATGTTCAGAGTTCTTTTGCCTGATCCGTACAATCGTATTTGGGTACCAATTATTATTTTTGTAGTAATTTACTCGATTTACTATTTTATTACAGTTCAATTGTATAAAAGAATTGTTCTTCCAAAAGAAAATTAGTGTAATGATATTATTTATACGAAATATCAACATAGTTTGATCTTATTTATTGATCATTCTGAATAGATTTGGAAATAATAAATGGACTAGTACTACGGACCATAAACAATTTATTTTAGATTTAAGATTAAAAATTTATCTTTTATCTAAGAAGGGGCACGGCGACGATTATTACTTTTAGGAGCCATTGGCAAGTTTAAGTTAACAGAAATAGAATTCCGTTAACTTTTTATATTGATTTAAACAACATTTGTTTACGGAACTAATTTTTACAAGCTTTCTTTAAAGCTTGTAATGCTATAATCTCATAAATTAAAGTTTCACCCTAAAATCTATAATTTTTAATGAGTGGCCCGAAAAAGAAAGGACTGTTGCCGTATCCCATCACCATCAAGCTAATAAAAAGAAATGCCCCTAAAATGAAAAAATACGCTATTCTTTCTGTAGAATCATAGGAAAGGATGGCGTTTTTTTTGCTCTTAGTTTAAACCTTTCGCATAGTAAAAAGACATTCTTTATGGATGCCTCTTTACTTATTTTTTAATTCGGACCCTGTTTCCTTAAAATTCTTAATGAGAAAGTCAATGAAATATCTACTTGCTATAGGTAATACCCTTTTGTCTTTATAGGCCAAACTTATCGTGCGCTTAACAGATGGAGAGATTGATTTTGTTACAATATTATACGGACACCTATCTAAAACAAGTTCCGGTAAAATTGATATACCAAGACCTTGTTCAATCATAGACATAATTGCATAATCATCATGTACTCGGTATTGTATGTTAGGTTCAAGAGAATTTTCTTCAAAAATGGTTAATGCTTCATTTATTTCACCTTCATTTAAAAGTATGTAGGGCTCTTCTATTACTTCTTCCAATGAAATCTTGGTTTTAGGTGCTAAACAATGATTTGCTGGCAATACGACAAGCATTTCATCTTCTAGCAATGGAATGCTTGTTAATTTAGACACAGCTTCTGGATTAACAAAGCCAAAGTCTACGACTCCTTCTTTAATCCAATTACAAATAACTGTATATTCGCCTTGGTATATATCAAAATGAACAGCTGGGTACTGTTCCTTAAAATTTCTTATCAAATTCGGCAACCAGTGACATGCAACGCTAGAAAATGTTCCAATTCGAATAAGCCCACTTTGTAATCCTCTCATCTCTTTTTGTTTTTCTTGCAATTCTTTATGTGAATTGCTGATATTTCTAATATATGGTAGAAACTCTTCGCCATCTGGCGTAAGGGTAATTCCAGTTCGAGATCGCAAGATAAGAGTAGTTGATAGTTCTTTCTCTAATGAATTTACCATTTGACTAATTGCGGATTGGGTGTAGCCTAGTTTTTCTGCCGCTTTGGTAAAATTACCTGTTTCAATCACTTTAATAAAAGCATGATATATATTCATCAAATCGCTCCTTGTATTAGAAATTCTAATACTTTCATTATAAACATTCGTTTAACTAATGCAAATTTAGATGATAACATATAGCTCTACCACACAAACAGGAAAGGATAAAAACAAATGACACAAAAACAAGCAAATTTACTAATGGCTACAGTCTCTATAGGTTGGGGAACATCATATATTTTTATGAAACTTCTTGCAGATACAGCTTCTCCCTTCACAGTTGTATCCTTACGATTCGGGATTGCTTTTCTGATTATGATTATTATATTTAATAGAAAATTAATAAGTGTAAACACTAAACTATTGAGCTATAGCGCAATAGTTGGATTATTATTATGTGGGATTTTCATTTCACTTATGTATGGAATGAAAACAACATCTGCTTCTTCAGCCGGTTTTTTAACAAGTACAACTGTAATTTTAGTACCTGTTTTACAAACACTAATTACAAGAAAGCTACCACGTAAAGAGGTAATTTATGGGGTAATAACTGTTTCTATCGGTTTAGCATTACTTACTATTAAAGACGATTTTACATTTGCATTTGGTTCTATTTTATGTTTGTTAGCTGCTCTGCTTTATGGGATACACATTGTAATTACAAACTATTTTGTTCAAAAAGTAGATGCATTTCAATTGGGTATTTTTCAACTTGGCTTTGCATTTCTTTTTGCTCTCTTAGGAAATTTCATATTTGAAATGCCTGTATTACCTAGCGGAGTCATAGGGTGGTCCGCAATACTTGGTTTAGCTATTATTTGCTCTGCTTATGGTTTTGTGATGCAGCCAATTGCTCAAAAGTATACTACACCTGAAAGTACAGGATTTTTATTTTCTCTTGAACCAGTTTTTTCAGCAATATTTGCATTCATCTTTCTAAATGAAAACATGGGGGGACAAGGATACTTAGGTGCCTTGCTGATTCTAGCTGGTGTATTAATTGCAAATACGTCATTTAAAAAACAAATTGTATTGAAGGAGATCAAGCAATGAATATTTTAATTATCTACGCACATCCAGAACCGAAGTCTTTTAATGGAGCATTAAAGGATCTGGCGGTTTCAGAATTAACTTCTTTAGGTCATCAAGTCAAAGTATCAGATTTATATGCTATGAACTTCAAAGCTGTTGCAGATGGCGACGATTTTATCCAGCGAGAAAATAAAGAGTTTTTAAAATATGCAGTAGAACAAAAACAAGCAACTAAGACAAATAATTTTTCGGCTGATATTCAAGCAGAACAAGAAAAACTTCTTTGGGCAGACTTTGTTATTTTCCAATTTCCACTATGGTGGTATTCTGTTCCTGGCATTTTAAAAGGGTGGTTTGATAGAGTATTTGCTTCTGGATTTATTTATTCAAGAGATGAAAGATATGATACAGGTAAACTGAAAGGCAGAAAAGCGATGTTGTCTACTACAACAGGTTCCCCTAAACATGCTTATACACCATACGGAATGGATGGAGATATGCATGAGAAGATACTTTATCATATTAATCATGGCATGCTTTATTTTTCTGGTTTAGAGCCTGTTGAACCATTCATTGCCTGGACACCATCCCATAATGAAAAAGATCGAAAACGTTACTTAGAGGAATATAAAAAACGCATGCACAATATTTCTGAGATTCCTTCTATTCCATACCATCCTGCTTCTCATTATGACGAAAATCATCAACTAAAAGTAGAATATAGATAGCAATCTAGAAAAACTAAAAATAGTCAATTTCCTTTATATTAAGGAATCGACTGTTTTTAGGATGAATTTTTCTTAACTTGCGAAAACGTATAAAATCCAATTTGGATTGTTGGTAGTTCTTCTATAGGTATTATGGAGAAGTTGGGGTAGCACCACATCGCTATCAAGCTAAGCTTATGCAAAGTCAATTTTAGGCGAGATTGTTTCTTTTTTCTAAAGGGCAAGTGTAGGTGATTGAAAGATTTGCATACGAAATAAACCCTAACGGGTTTCACTTTTTTGAATTAAGCGGCTTGATTATCAGACATGGTACAATTGTAAACGACACCTAATATATCAAAGACCGTTTTTTTCTCATATCGATGAGATTTCCGCCCGTTTTGCTGTAGGAGATTGAACAGGCGAAGTAACACCTTTGATAGCTCTTGGGTGCTTTTTTGTATAGTTTGGAATAGAAGAAGAAAATAGTCTTTAATCATATATATGGCTTTATACTCACTAAGCTCTCGTTTTTTCTTCATGAGGAGCAATTGGCGCATTTGAAACATGATAGAAGAACAGAGTAGAATGGCAATCAATTGACCATATAAATGGCACTCCAATCGTTCTGGTTTTATCTTTTTACAATGATGAATTTGAAAGAATGACTTCCACGTTTTAAATAAAATTTCGATTTGCCAACGCAAAGAATACCAGTCATGTACCTGTCCCAACGGGACAATATCTGTAGGGGTGTTTGTCATATATACATTGATACCGCTGAGTCGTTTACTACGAGGAGAATACTTCATTCCTTTCTTTTTTTCTCTTACAGCTTGATCTTGTAATCGTTTTTGTTGCTGTTGTTTTGTTAATCGATGAACAATTACACGAGCTGGCACTTTATCAATCATTCCTACATAAGCATCAGCTATTTCACATGTTTGTCCTGGTTGAAGGGAGTTCATTAACGTCTCCATATCTATCTGTATATACTCTGTACCTTTCTTAATTCTTCCATCTTGAAAATAATCAGGGTTAGGATTTTTTTGATACATACGTGTATTCGACTTGATACGAGAGATATAGTAGGCCTCTTTATCTTGTATATATTGAAGGTCTTTTAAATGAAAATAACCTAAATCTCGGATACATAAATCATTGGCTGTCACATTTGGGGCACACAGAGAGCCGTAAGTGCGATCATGTTGTTTACCTGGACCTGTATGAGTATGAAGGAATTGTCCACTTAACAAATCATATTCAAGTTGGATTTTTATCCCAGCTGTATGGCTGCAGCCTCCTGCACCTGGATAAACCGATGAAAATACATCTGGGAGTTGAAATGCAGTTGAATCTAAAATACGAATACGCTTGAAAACAGAAGTGTATGGAGAAGAAATCGGCATAGATGCGGCCAATTTTTTGCTTAGTAGTTCGGCTAGTAGGCGTTGTAAAAGTTGGACGGCCGCCTTATTAAATCGTTGATTCAGTCCCTCAGGACTGATAAGTACTGCTGTTGATGCTTCTAAACAGCTAGATAACTGAGTTAAAGAAGTCATAGCTACATTTTGGCTCACCCATACACATAAAGCTACTAAATCTTTTGCTTGGTACTTACTGGTTCGTTGTACAAAACCAACATCTCTAGCAAGATTCCGTAAGGTATTTGGAGATAAAAAACTTTGAATCTCTTGAGCAAATAGTTGTAATTCGTCGGACACAAAAACAGACATAAAAAACACCAGCCTTTCCTATGATTCTACAGAAAGGATATCGTATTTTCATATTTGTAGGCTGGTTTTAGATACAAAAAATAATAGAAATGCAAAAAAATAGATATTAGTAATCTATATATGTCTTAATGTAAAATATATATTGC
>NZ_JBHWYR010000127.1:0-8320 GCF_042728695.1 Bacillus sp. NPDC060175 | reverse complement strand
TTTTTATTTTAAAAATATAAATGAATAAAAAACAAATAGGAACATAGCTAGTTTTCTTATAGTTATAGAGGAATTAGTAAAAAAACTTCGAAAAATATAGTATCTAATATAATAAAGAACATATTTAGTAGCGCATCTTTGCATTAATACATTGGAAAAGAAAGGAGATAAGTATGCATAAATTTCAAACGAATAAAGGCGCTCGATATATGATGGTTGCTTTTATTGTTTTGTTTCTTACTATGCTTTTACGTATATTTTATATTCAAGCAGTAGGAGTCGTGCATAATGTTAATGTAAAAGATCTTGCGAATGAACAACAAAACAAAAATGGAGTTCTTGAAGCAAATCGCGGGACAATTTATGATCAAAACGGTAAAGTATTAGTCCAAGACTCAACGACATATCGCATCGTTGTAAACTTAAAAGGAAAAGATAAATTAAAAGATAAAGAAGATACTGCACAACGTTTAGCAGATGCGCTTGAAGTTGATAAAGAGGAGATCACGAAAAATTTTCATGAAGGACGTACGCAAGTT
The DNA here is from genome assembly GCF_042728695.1 of Bacillus sp. NPDC060175. NCBI lineage: Bacteria > Bacillati > Bacillota > Bacilli > Caryophanales > Bacillaceae > Bacillus > Bacillus sp. NPDC060175. The sequence goes on along the minus strand of NZ_JBHWYR010000127.1, from coordinate 7,781 downwards.
GAAATTGGTAAAATTGGACGTAACCTATCTAGAGAAGCGAAGGAAGAAATTAATAATTTGAAAATACCAGGTGTATCGTTTAGAACAGAAAAAGCCAGAGTATACCCAAATGAAGATTTCGCTTCGTATATACTTGGTTTTGCAAGACCAGACGATAAAGGTAATGCGAAGGGAAAGTTTGGGCTTGAAGAAAGTTTGGATAAATATTTACGCTCTACAAACGGAAATGTAGAATATGTAGGTTCACGAAAAGGTATCCCACTTACAAATGATATAGGAAAAGTAGAACCTGCTAAAAATGGAAATAACGTATATCTTACGCTTGATAAACAAATTAATAGTTTTTTAGAAGACGCGATGAATAAAGCGGAGCAACACTATGATCCTTCTATGTTAGTAGGAATTATTGCGGATCCAAAAACAGGTAAGATTTTAGCAATGTCTAGTAAGCCTAGTTATAATCCTAACAAAGGAGACATTGAATATTTTTTAAACGATCCAATTGCGAATGCATTCGAACCAGGGTCTACAATGAAAGTTTTTACATTAGCTGCTGCAATTAATGAAGGTGTATATAACGGGAAAGAATATTTCCAATCAGGAAAATACGCAGTCGGTTCAGCAGAAATTAAAGACCACAATGGCGGATACGGATGGGGTTCTATTACATTTGATGAAGGGTTTGAACGGTCATCGAATGTTGCTTTTTCTATTTTAGAAGACCAGTTACTGAAACCAAATAAATTCAAGCAATATATGAATAAATTTGGTTTCAATCAAAAAACAGGGATAGATTTACCTGGAGAAAGTAAAAATACATTATTGTTAAATACTCAAATTCAACAAGTTACTACTTCTTTCGGCCAAGGCTCAACTATAACTCCTATTCAAATCGTACAAGCGGCCACAGCAATTGCAAATGACGGAAAAATGATGCAACCTTATATTGTTGATAAGGTTGTAAATCCAACAAATAAACAAGTTATTATGGAAAATCAACCTAAAGAAATAGGGAATCCGATTAAAAAAGAAACTGCAGATAAGGTAAGGAGCTTAATGGAGCGAGTTATTACTTCATCAAAAGGAACGGGAACGATGTATAAAATTGATGGTTATCCGATTGGTGGTAAAACAGGAACAGCGCAAATTCCGAATCCTGAAAATGGACGATATATGGAAGGGAAAGATAATTATATTTTTTCATTCTTAGGAATGGCTCCAATTGATGATCCAGAATTAGTCGTATATTTAGCCATTAAGCAACCTAAATTAAAAGGGAATGAATACGGTGCTCAGCCTCTTGCTGAAATTTTTAAACCAGTTATGAAAAACAGTCTAGAATATTTAAAAGTGAAACCATATACAGAAAAACAAATGACAGATGCAACGAAACAATCCCAATTAAAGGTACAAAATTATGAAAATCAATCGATGGTTACAGTAGAAAAAAGTGCAGAAAAAGAGAAACTTCAGCCAGTAATATTAGGAGAAGGAAAGCTAATAAAACAATATCCGCAGTCTGGCGAGGTAATGAGTGAAGGCGATCGTATATTTCTATTGGGGACTAACGCAAAAATGCCAAATTTAAAAGGTTGGTCAATGCGTGATGTTATGTATTTCTCTAAACTATTGAAATTAGATTTAAAAACTTCAGGTACGGGCTATGTAACAAATCAAAGTATTGAAAAAGGACAAGATTTACAAGAAGGTGATACTTTAGAATTAGAATTAGAACCGCCACTACAACCGTTAGCAGAGGCAAATACGAATTAATTCGGACACTTTGAAGGGTCTATATACAATAGGCCTTTTTTAGAGTTTCAAGTAATTTCACGCACCGTAATTTTTAGAAAAAATAATAAATAAGACTATTGATAGCACGACTTTAAATATCTGATTATTCGTTATTTACAGTTAAATAAACATGTGATAATATGAGGGAAAATCAAATGCAGTGAAGAGAAGAGTAAATAAAATGAATTTTTCGCAGAGAGCTCCATTTAGCTGAAAAGGAGTAAAGATTCTTTATTGAACCAAGCCTCTGAGCAGCACATCGGAACCTTTTATGAGGGGATGGTGTGACGGTAGCTCCCGTTATAGAGCTAAGGTATAAGCAATTAATACATGCAGTACCTGACAAGGTTAATATGGTGACATATTAACAAACTAGGGTGGCACCGCGATGATAAATCTCGTCCCTAAGACTAAAAAGTCTTGGGGGGTGGGATTTTTTTATTGTTTTAAAACAATTTAGAGAGCGGGTGCCTAAAGTGAAAAAAATACTTGAAGATTGGAAATATCCTTTATTACTACTGTCCGGAGTTGGTATTGCAAATTTAGGTGCATGGATTTACTTAATAGCACTTAATGTACTTGTCTATAATATGGGCGGCTCAGCTTTAGCGGTTGCTACTTTATATGTAATTAAACCATTTGCGACCTTATTTACAAACGCTTGGTCAGGAAGTATGATAGATCGTTTAAATAAACGAAAGTTAATGATTCACCTCGATATATACCGAGCAGTATTTATCGCCATTTTACCCTTGGTTCCATCCCTTTGGATTGTCTATCTCTTAGTATTTTTTATAAGCACGGCCAGTGCAATTTATGAACCAACTGCTATGACATATATGACGAAATTAATTCCAGTAGAGCAAAGACAACGTTTCAACTCACTACGTAGTTTAATAGGATCTGGTGCATCTTTAATTGGACCGGCGGTAGCGGGCATATTGTTAATAGCGAGTACACCAGAGTTTGCAATATATTTGAATGCTTTAGCGTTTCTTTTATCAGGGTTAATCACATTACTTTTACCTAATCTGGATAAAAAATATGATTCGCATACATCAAGTGATAAATTATCTCTAGCCGTACTAAAAAAAGATTGGAACATAGTTTTAAATTTTAGTAGAAAGTCTTTGTATGTCGTATGTGTGTACTTCTTATTTCAGGGAATGATTGTATTAGCTACCGCGAATGATTCTCTTGAACTATCATTTGCGAAAGAAGTTTTATTGTTAACAGATAGTGAGTATGGCTTTTTAGTTAGTATTGCTGGAGCCGGTTATATTTTAGGAGCCATTACAAATACAATTTTATCAAAAAAATTAGCACCCTCACTTCTAATTGGAATAGGATCATTATTCATCGCTATCGGTTATTTGATTTATGCCTTTTCAAACGGATTTATAATAGCTGCTATCGGATTCTTTATTTTATCTTTCTCTATGGCATATGCGTATACGGGGTATTACACATTTTATCAAAATAATGTTCCTGTTGATTTGATGGGACGGATCGGAAGTATTTATGGGCTTGTTATTGCGACAATAACCATTTTTATAACGATACTGTTCGGCGTTGCAACTCAATTCATTTCTATTCAGACTGTAGTCATTGTAGGAGTAGTTGTAATGCTACTTATTACTATTATATTGTGTGCGTTTACCTTATTACCTTCAAGGTCCAAGGTATATTCAACTGAATCAATAGATTCGAAATAATTGTTCTTTCTTTTACAGTTAATAGCACGTAATAAGAGGGTTCTTCCATCTATATATTGAAAAATAATTAGGTGGAGGAACATTATTGGAATATGAGGGTCGCATGATCAATACAAAGGATGTGGTTGAGATAATTGTGAAATTAAACCAATAGTATACGAAGTTACTTTTTACCCCTCACATTTTGGTGAATACTCAGTCTTACGATTATGGAATATGGATTGAGGAAAAACAAAACGATATTTTTAAATATTATAGAATGGGCTATGACCCAGGCGTCAGTTTTCGTTCAGCTGTATATCCAGACCTAGGAATTACATTGGTTATTGTTTCAAATAAAGGATCAGGTCCTGAAAAATTAATGGCAGAAATAGAAGGAGCTTTTTGATTACATGGATATAAAAATTCGGGCATATAAAAAAGAAGATGAAACAGGCTGGGTACGTTGTCGTGCATTATCTTTTTTAGATACAGCATATTTTGATAACGTATTTAGAGAAAAAGAAAAATATGAAAATCCTGCTATTGAATTAGTAGCTGTATACGAAAATCAAATAGTGGGGTTAATAGATATTGAATACGAATTAGAAGAACGTACTGTTTGTTCAAGAGGAACTGGTCTTGGCGGCATGATTTGGCATATTGCAGTTCATCCGGATTTCCGTAGAATGAAAATTGGTAATCAACTATTAAATGAGGCAGAAAAGTTAGCTGAAGAACTTAAATTAAATCGATTGGAAGCATGGACTAGGGACGATTTATGGGTTCAACGCTGGTATGAAAATAATAATTTTGTAAACGTAGATTCGTATTTACATGTATATTCTGATCAAACGAATGAAATAAAAGATGTGATAGAAAGTAATATGAAACAGTTATATCCGGTTCAAACATTTTCTCATTATACAGGTGAAAATAAAGAAGAGATAAGAAAACAATTTAAACGGGTTCATGATTGCATCTGCTTTGAAAAGTATTTTAGTTAATGAGGTAAGTGATAAATTGAAAACCTTCATTTTATTTACAAAATGAAGGTTTTCTTAAATGGACTGTAATTCTATACAGATAAAAATCAAATTATACGCACGTAAATGTTTCAGTTGGATATTTAAGTTGTAATTCATATTGATATACATATAAGAATAATGATATGTAGTTTTAATATTGATCTGAAGGATGTGTTAGCAGTTTGCATTGAATTATTACAATTAATTGAGTCGTTATTTAGTGGATGGGGACGCATTACCGATATTGATGATGTAATCTGTAACGTTCTAGGCTCTATTCTTGGATTTTCTATTTATAAAACTACTTTAAAACTAGCTGCTAAATTTAACATTCAAGTATTAGATAAAGCTAATTCTAAAGGTGTAGAATCTATTGATAACTAAAAGTTTAAACGAGTTCATGGATGTACTTGTTTTGAATAAAGGTACTAAAAGACGTACGAGTAAAAAATACGTCTTTTTACTTTTATAAATAATGCTTAAGACTGATGGAAGATTACATTCCATATTTTACAATTAAAAGTAGCTATTGTATTTCAAGTATGGAATAAAGAAAGGAGAATATAATTTTTAAAGGGAAACGTGTAAATAGGGGGGATTTAATTGGATATTATCGTTGTTATTCTTATTATCGTTTTAATGCAAGGTAAAGAACGTAAAGTGAAAATCAATCGTATTTGGCTCGTTCCAGCTTTATTGTGCTATGTAACAATTCAGTCCATTGTTCACATGGAGCAAGTAACTTTATTGCAAGGACTTCTTTTCGTTGCAATGCTTGGAATTGGAGTGGCCCTTGGAATTATTAGGGGGAAAGCTTTAACATTTCGGTTAGATAGTGAAACAGGTCATGTATTACGAAAAGGAAATTGGTTAAGTACAATTATTCTCCTTGTTATTTTAGGTGCAAAAATCGTGATTAAGCAAAGTATGTTTTCTGGCAGTACGCACTCCACATTGATGGTTGTAACGAATGCGTTCCTCTGTATCACATTAGGTACAGTAATTAGTAGACGATATTATATTTGGAAAAAATATAATGAATTAACACAAAAAGTATAAATCAATTCATCCCTTGTTTAACAATCTTTTGAATGGTGATACTAATTAACATTGAACTTTTTACAATAAGGGATGATATTATGATTTTTATCTATACAGATTTCGGTGGAACACATACAACCTCGCTAGCTGCAGCTTATCATTTAAATAAATTACCAACGGATCGGAAGTTAACAAAAGAAGAAATTTTAAATGTGGAGTATTTTAATAAATTGAAAACAGAAGATATGGGGAAAATTATTTTTCATGGACAAGATGAATATGGGAATCCCGTATATACAATTGGATGCGGGGCATCAAAGGTCGTTGTACCTGCGATGAAGCATTTAGGCGAGATTCTACAAAAACATTATCAAAACCAGGATAAGATTATTTTTTCTAATACATCACCAACAGTTCCATTGCCAATGACTTTAGGCGGTTTGTTTTCTAGAAGATTTCATATTGATTTTATTGGTGTACCGTTACTCGTATGGGGAGCAAAAATTTGCTGTGATAACATCCAGCGGCTTGTCAATTATACGAAAGAAGCGGGGCGAATGACGAATGATTATGTTGTTATTTTAGATAACGAAACATTTAAGTAATGTAATATTAAAAGAAGACCGGAAAAATTTGTGGTTTTCTTTTTTTATGACAAATAGACAAAAAACATTCACATTTATTATACATCTACTATAGCCAAAATAATAAAGTCCTGTTACTATTACAGGGGATATCCTCTTTTCGTAAGATGAATATATAGAAAAGTCAGAAAAGAGGAACAGAATAAGGGAGGAACAACATGAAGCGTGTTGCTTGGTTTACTGATAGTACAACTGCGAGTTTTACAACAGATGGTGATAACTTTGTTATCCCAATTGAAGTTATTATTGATGGAGTGTCTTATAAGGATTGTGAAGAAGGAGTTCATAAACGTCTTTATGAAGCGTTAAATGACGGAAGAACAGTTACTACTTCGCAACCTAACATAGGGGAAATGGTAGAATTATTTACTAAATGCAAAGAAGAATATGAAGAAGGCTTTGCAGTTGCTATTAGCGGAAAAGTAAGTGGGACCTATCAAAATATGAAGTTAGCTGCTGATATGGCAGGTTTCCCTTTAACTGTATTAGATAGTGAAACGACAAGTTATCCAATGGATGAACTTTTGAGAAAAGCTAAAACGTTATACAATGATGGTATGACTTTACAAGATATACATAAAACATTAGTAGATGAAAAAAGAAGGCCTTTTTATGTATTTCCAAAAAGCTTAAAAGGTTTATATGCAAGTGGTCGAGTAAAGGGAGTTCAATTTTTACTTGGAAGTTTATTAAGTGTCAACTTAATCTTAGAAGTAAAAGGCGGAGAACTTTTACTTGAAAAGAAAGTGCGTAAAATCCAAAAATGTAGAGAATACATTAAAAATGAGCTTGAAAAAGAATTACCAAAAGTACTTCATATGTTCTATGCTAACGATAAAGATGGAGCTGAAGAATGGATTTCAGATATTAAACAAGCATTCCCTGAAATGGATTTCAAGCTTTATCCATTGCCAATTTCATTTGCTGTACATGCAGGTGAAGGTACAATAGCAATTAGTTATTAATAAAAAAAACCTCCAATTGGAGGTTTTTTTTATTAAGATAAGCGAGTAGATGAAGTCATAGTTTTTACTTTTAAAATAATATCACGTTCTAACTCTTCATTTTTCTTACCAATACGACGTCCAATAAAGAATACATCGATTAAAGCCCAAATGCCAAGCCCACCAAGTGTTAAAGTCATTGCGATAGCCATACCGAAATCACGTGCATAATAGCGATGACCTCCAAGCCCTCCTAGGAAAAACCAAATTAAGTAAGCAAGCCCTTTTGATTTTTTATTTTTTTCGAATTCTGAGTTTACAAGTGCCAATTGTTCTGATGATAAATCGTTCTTTAATAATAAATTATCCACTTAAATTCTCCTTGTTATGTAAGATTTTATGAATGCGAATTTTAATATACCATAACTCAAATGAAATTGTAATAACTATATTAAAATATTAAATGATGTACGAATTGAGCTGAGATTTCGAACAATTGTAATAGAATAAATATTTATTTTGAAATTATTTATATTGAGTACTACCCATTAACTTTAACGATAAGAATCTATTTTTTTATATTAAGAATGATATCTCCATACAATATAAAAATAAGTTGTGCTTACAGTAGTATAT
>NZ_JBHWYR010000126.1:0-8509 GCF_042728695.1 Bacillus sp. NPDC060175 | reverse complement strand
GAAATAGTTATAGGTAGAAAAAAAAGACACCCTAAGGTGCCTTCCTCCGACTTGAGAATCACATCTATGTATTGAAGAAATTTAGAAAAGATAAATACAAAAGTGGGTGCTTCTAACTATAATTTATAGATGTTTATTAAAGATCTCCTGATTTATGTAGAGCGGCCGTTACTTCATCACCGAAAGTATTTAAAGAGAATGCTTGCTCTTCTATTGGATCCATTTTTGTAGCTTCACCTATCTTGCCTTCTTGAAGTTCCCAGAAATAGTTATGTTCTTCTACGATTTTACTAAAATCTCTATTTACCCATCTTTCAGTAATTGCTAATAGTTCTTCTTTGTTCTTAAAATCGTTTTGGTTTAGAATGCTTCTTACTTTTTCTGCATTCTTTTTAGACATAGGAGTTGCTCCCCGTCTGTCATTTGCTTTTACTTTTTGATGAGTCATGCTATGCATTGCTGAAATAACTTCTTCTTCAGTAGAACTTTTTGTGATGTGAAGTTGTGCATTTGAACCTTCAATTTCTGCTTCATTCGATGGTGGTGCTTCTTTATAATCAGACTCTGCAAAAGCATGCTTCTCACTACCCATTGGTACTTCAGCAAACTGTAACATTCCATAAGTCATACCAGCTGCAAGTACTATTACCCCTATAATAGATCCTAGCCAATACGTTAGCTTCTTGTCCATATTCACTTCCCCTATCTACATTTTAATAGTTCATATAAATAATATTATATCGAATCCCCTTTTTATGGATATAAAATTTTACCATGTTAAGTTGTTTTGTTCATTGAGAAATATGATTCAATGCTTAATCCTTTAATTCCGCTTGTAGAATAAAGTTATCTTTTATTCCGCCTTTAAATGTATATGTTATTCCATTTCTCTTATACGTTTTAGTGAATTGCTTGTTAAATGCATCTTTATCACTAAGACCAAGTTCTTGTTTAACTAAATAACGTTCTGAATAATTTAATGAGTCATCTATTGTTTCAATTAATAATAAGAATGCGAATTCAAAGTCTTTATGTTCTAATAAATAAGCGTCAGTAGTCATACCGAGTGTGGCTTTTTCAATATATTTGTCCTTGTCTGTTGTTAAGAATATAACGATATTATCGGACAAGTTAATAACTGTTCTTCCATCTTCTAAAATATCTGTTGAATTAATTTTCAAATTCGTTTTTCTTCCCATTTCCTTAAAAGCTTGATTTATTCTATTTTTATATTCATCAATTGTTGCTTTTTTAACTTTAGTTTCATCTTAAATCTTAATTTCTTTTTTGGATTACTCTTCTAGTTGATTCTTATTCTGATCTTTATCATTAGGTTTTTCTTCTTCAACGTTACCTTGCTGTTTATTTTCTTTCTCTACATGTTTTGAAGTGCCTTCTTTCTGTTTCTCTTCTTATTTTACCTCTACAGTAGCAGTTTTTGTTTCCTTATCTTTAACTTCTTCTTTGGGAGAAAGGTAATAAAAAACTATGGTCAACATAAAACAAACTACACCAGAAATGAAATACTTTCCTTTACTTTGATAGTTCTTTGAAGCTTTGCTCATAAGTACAAAAGAAGCGATAGTGGCTACAAAGAATATGGCTAATAATACTCGCATGTAATTACCTCTTTCAGATTATAAAATGTAAGATTTCTGAAACAAGCATAACAAATCCATTGTCTTCGTTACAGTTGGTGAATTACTACGGAAGATTAAAAGTACGTTCAATAAAGATTCCTCCTTAACTGAGGATTCAATCTTTCGAACATTGGTACGAGCAGATGTATTGATAGTTGATGATTTAGGAGCCGAGTTAGGGGCTTTAGATGCCAATACAAAAGCGACAAACTTCATTAATAGGGTGTTATTCGATGTTTTCGATGGTCGCCAAGGTAAATCTACTATATCTTCACTACAAATCTTACAGGCGAGCGTTTAGAGGGTGCATATGACGAACGAATTGTATCACGTATCTTCAATAACTTTAGAGCGATTGTTTTCAAAGATACAAAGGATTATAGAAGAAAAGCATTACCATTCTAAGGGGGAATTAAGATGTGTGCATGTGAAGGAACTGGAGTAATCAGAAACGATATGGGAACGGGTATGTATCAATTTGCACCATGTATTTGCGCAACAGGTAATCACAGCCGAGAAGAATCGGATAGAAGACGTCATGCCGTTATGGCGGAACTAAGAGAAATTCATCAATTACAACTGGAGGGGAAATGGGATGCCGAGACTTGGGACGGATTTGGAAAAGGAGAATTACACAATCGCAGCACAGCAAAGGAAGTACATGAAGAAATCGCGTCGTGACATGTATGTAGCGTTAGAAGATTTGGACTTGTTATTCAATGAGAGTGAAGTGATTCGATTCCAAGAAATGTGGGAAGAAGATAAAAGTTTCATTGAAATTGCAGTAGAGATGGGAAGACATCAATTAGAAATCGCAGAATTAATCATGGACCAGGCGGATAAGAACAAGATTAAATTTTGTCCAATGGGGTTAGGGGCATGAAACAACTAACACTTGAGGATGTAGTAGGAAGTTTTGATTATACCGCAACAAGTACAGCGGAAAAGTTCTTGAAGCGTAATAGCGTTATGACGTACTCAATAGAGTTTTACGACAAGGACGACAAATGGAAGCTTTGTTGGTTTGAAGCGAAGTCAGAGAGCGAAGCCGAAGGAATGGCTAAAGATAAATATGGACGGATCCAAATTATTAACACTTATATCTCGGATAGAACCTTAGAGGAAATAATGAACCTGGATTAGGAGGTATACCGTTATGACGAATAGATGGTTGGAAAAAGAAGAGTACGAAAAGGCAGTGATAACACCTATAAGGAAGTACAAAAGGATATATAAGAGGAAAAGCAGCTAGGAGGAAACATGGAACAAGACGTTTTAATGAACAAATTAATCGATAATCACATATTCAAGCTACCAGATGGGCGCGACCTCTTTGAGGGGAGTTGCGAGGAACTGGCACTACTATTAAAAGGGGCGGGTATGAATGAATTTAAGAGTGAAGATTAAGAGATTGAAAGATGTAGAGCTTCCACGATATGCGAAACCTGGTGATAGTGGGTTCGATTTGGTAGCGGCAGAGGACACAATTATTTGGCCGGGCGGGACAAAGGTCGTGAAAACTGGACTAGCTTTTGAGATTCCACCAGGATACGAATTGCAAGTGAGACCGCGTAGCGGTATGACGCGTAATACAAAGTTAAGAGTTGTTCTTGGAACGGTGGACAGTGGGTATCGTGGAGAGGTCGGAGTACTAGTTGATAATACTGAAGTACCTAAAGCAGACAATATGCAAGCTCATGTGATTGAAAGAGGGACTCGTGTTGCTCAAGGTGTCATAGCGCCAGTGGAAACAGCTCATTTTGTTGAGGCAGACGAGTTCTCAGAGTCAGAAAGAGGAAAATTCGGTTCTGGGTCTACAGGGATGAAATAAAAAAGACTAGGATTTCTCCTAGCAAAGAGTTATGTCGTACAGAAAGGTACAAACCTGATGTCTGCGATTTCATTATATAACGTTTCTAGGGTGGAAGGATTGAATCATAGCAATCTTTACGTAACTTTTACATGTGATTGAAGTATTTGATTAAAACAAAATTTGAATTTTATTGAAAAAGAGCACTATTAGAATAGTGCCCGACTTCAATTTGCAGGAGTGTTATGAGGAAACTTAAGTAGGTGGCTTAGGTTTCTCTGTAATAATTATGAATCTGTGATTAGAAAAATGCCTATATTTTAAAGTGGATTTAGGGGGTATTTGTATATGGTGAAATCTTTGTTAAAAATGTCTTCAACTAATTGAATAGTTTCGGAGTCATAAAAACTACCATATGTTAGGAGTCTTGGAAATGAAGAATCTGTAATGTCAACATCTGCGAAGTCCCCTTTAAAGATGGTGCTTTTACTTTGATGATGCCATGACTTAGTTAATACATCTAAAGGGGACTTCTTTAGACCATATATATTTTCTAAATTTGAAATTTCAGAAGAGAAATTTTCAAGGTAAATATAGTTGGTAACAAATTCTTCTTCATCTGGAACATATTGTTGCGCATAGTGTGGATTCACAGCATCTAAATTTTTCATATGTGCTTTTAAGTAATATAAGAAAAGTTTAAAGGAGATTTTTTTATTACAGTTTTCATCATGATATAAAAAGTGTCTAATTGGCTTCCACTCTGGATGTTTGATGTGTGGTGGGGGGATTAGTGAGAGAAATGAACTTACTGCTCTTTTATAGGGGTTTCTTACAAGTTTATAAGTGTGCTTTTCTTTTAATTGTAATTCAGTAGCCACTTGTATGAAGTATGGAACTGAATTCTTATAAATATCGTATTCATAGTTATGAATAAATGAGTTGTATTTAATGGCTTCTTTAAATAATCCAATTTGGTAAAAGAACCAATGTGCTAATGAAGTGCAGCCACCTTTTTGGCTCCAGAAAAAGACCAAGGGAAAATCAGCGTTAAAGTGAGGCATACGTCCATGTTTAACCATGATGTCATAAATATTTGTGGTGGTCATTCGTATCCTCCGTTCATTTTTCTTTAAGCTCCTCTTAATATATGGAGGAATTACTTCATATATGAAAATGGGTAGTGGGGCTTACATGTATTTTTATAAAAGCGTTATTTTAAATAAAAGAACAGTTAGCAAAAGCTAACTGTTCGGTTCTTTGGAAAATAAGAATTAGAACTTGTGTTTAAAATGGTTTACATCAATTAACGAAATTGCTGTAGAGAGATTAATAAATCTTTATGAATACGCAATAATGTTTGAACATCATCTTCTTGAAGCTGTTGTAGTGCTAGTTCCATTGCTTTGTAGGAAGTAGAGTTTTTAATGGATTTTTTCGATGCTTCTTGTCCTTGGTTTGTTACTTTTAATTTTATTTCTCTACGATCTTCATCTGATTGTTTTCGCTCGATAAACTCTAGATTAACTAATTCATCTACATTCACACTCACTGTACTTTTAGGAACTGAAAGACGTTCTGAAATCTCTTTGAGAGTAATATTAGGGATTGCATAAATTGTATTTAAGATACCCATTTGTTGTACTGTTAATCCTAAACTGGAAGCGTTTTGATGTGTGAACTTTATAATTTCTTTGTTTATTGTTACAAATGACTGGACAACTTCTCCTGCTTGTTTGAAACTTAGATTTTTTAAACTCATAATACTCATTTCCTTTCTTTCTTACTTGCTTAGTTTAACACGGAACAGTTCAACGTTGAACTATTTACTTTTAAACTAATTCAGAAAAGAAATCAATATACGTTATTAATAGAGAACTTAATAAAAATTTCATTTTGTAGAAATAAAAACCCTAGGAAACTAGGGTAATGGTATAACAGCTCAATATATTTTACTCTTTTATATCCTAACGTAATATTACGTTAAAAACATCAGGGAAATGTAACCAATTGCAGAAAATAAGAGCAGCTAGCAAAAGCTAACTGCTCAGTCTGGAAGGAAGTCTCAATCAGTACGGTTACACATAAGAGATTTCCGGCTGTTAAACAGCCTATCAATAGTATTGACGGAATATTGAGTTTTATTAAGGGGGTAGAGGGAAATGGCTAAAGTCAAAATAGTAGAAGGACAGGAAATATTCGTTACGTATTTAGGTGGCGGGCATTCAAAGTCAGAACCTAACTTGAAGAAATGGATTGTAGTTAAATCGAATGGCACAAGCTTTTACGCTATGCCAGAAGACTCTGATTGGAGCCCTAGAAGATTTAGTCAAGTAGCGGATTTGGCGCTGGTGACGGCGAAATAATTACTGAAGTGTATAAGTGCCCATGCGAAAAAGGAAAAGTTACATACCAAAAAGATGATATACCAGGTTTTAAGTCGACCGATATTTTTTGTGATTGTAAAGAATATCATTTTAATATGTGGTCTTCTATTATTATATTTAGTGTTGTATTTATTTCGGGTTTCTCGTACGCGTTGAAGAAGGGGCCAGATATATTTATTAATGATTAAACCAATAGCAATTATCGTAGGCGCTGCCGTGATCTGGGTGGCGTCTTGTTTGTTGTTAAGGGATGATAATTGGTGAAATAGACTTGCAATTTGAAGAGTAAATACGAATATTATTATTCTAAAATGCAAAATATAGATTAGTAAACAAGCTGTTTTTGTTTTTTAGCATAGAATATGATGAATCCTAGAGTTGAGAGGAGGTAATCATATTTATGGGATGTAATTGTAATTTCAGACATTGCAGAGATTGTAATAGATTTTGGGATGATTTAATGTTTTGCAGACGCAGACATAGAGATTGTGATGACCGTCGTTGTAGACGTGACCGTGACTGCGATTGTGATGAATGTCGTCGCAGACGTAATCATGATCGTGACTGTGATCGCGATAATCGTCGAGATTGGTAAATTCCTTTGAATGAGTGTGCTTCTTCACAGCACTCTTTTTTTGTTTATGGGTTTTCTAAATTAATACGTATTAAATACGAAGAATGTAGTTGCAATTCGATTTAAGGTCTAACAAAACAAACGAACACAACGAACGAAAATAAATGTCCTGTTTGTCTGTCTAAAAGTTGAGATAATTGGACATTTTTATTTTTCTTCTTCTTCTAAATTTGATAGATAAGGTTTCCGTATCCATGAACCCAGCACATGATAGTTGTTGGGTGAACTGAGATTCCACGTTCTTTTAAAATTTTAGAGACATCACGATAACTTAAAGAAAAAAGACAGTAGTAGCCAACGGCTACCAAAATAATATCTTTCTTGAACTGTTTTCCTTTAAAATATCGTATTTGTGTTTCTCCTTACTCTTTTTTTTAGTGTTCAGTGACAATAAAGTTGTTTAATTTTAGTCTAAGAAATGTAATAACCACCTACTAAAATTAACTTGTAGGTGGTTTTAAAGTTATTTAAAACTAAATTTACTTGTTGTAGCCTGTAATTTATAAAAATAATAAAGTTGGTTAATTCTTCTTCAACTAATGCCCCTTATTGAAAAAAGTAGCTTGCTCCATTTACTAAATTTTCATCCTGTCTTACATAGCTTAATCTGCCTCAACATCTTTTTCACCTAAATTTTGAACAAATCTTAATAGATAACCATCAGGGTCCATAATTAAAAATTCTTTTTGCCCCTTTAATTTAGTATCAGCTCTATACCAATTCTCTTGAATATCAAATTTAATTGGATACTCGTTCTTTTTCAAACTATCATATAGTGGATCAATATCATTTATGATAATTTGAAAATTAATTCCTCTTCCGTAGGGATAAGCTAACTCCCCAGTACTCCAATGACCATTTACTTCTTCAATCATAATCTGGCAGTCATTTAAAGACAGTAAAGCAAACTTATCCTCTGGTCTTTGATATTCAATTTTAAACAGGAGAATTTCCGAATAGAAATTTAAACTTTTCTCGATATCTGAAACCGATAGCTCTGGTATTAATGCATTGAGTTTGTGCAAAAATGCTTCCCCCTTTGCTTAAGTTATTGATTATTATAACACTTACTATAAATTCTTCTTCCATTAAACTACTTCGTTAGTCCTATAAGAAGTAAACAACTTTATTATTTTTTAAAGGACTTTATTATAAATTAAACAACTTTATTATCTCTACACATTTAGAGTGTAGTCTCATTTAGAAAGCTTTGCAACAGCACCGATTTCGGTTCATCAAACGGTACGACTTTATTTCAAATCCACATTTTTAATGCTTTTTTGATTATATTTGCTTGTGCTGCGGAAAAGAAGAAAGAATAATCCTCTTTGCCACTTAGTTAAATTTTCATCTAAATCAATTACACTACCATCTTTATCATGCTTTTTAATAAGCTGGTTGATTTTTTGTTTACCAACTTTGATGTTTTCATCAAGAATATAATCTTTTGGAGGGTGTTCTTTATTTTACAGTAATTTTGCCAATGATTTTAAAACATGTAATAAGGATTGCTCCTATAATTTAAAGGTTTTTGCTACGACTTCCATTGCAATCTTTGTGTTATCATCTATAGTCACCATTTGCATACTAACTTCTTTATGAAATATTTAACATATTATGCCATTAAACTGGAAAAGATGGTATGATTTTGAGGAGGGAATATTGAGGTTTTAGCAAAGGGCAAGCTACGGGTTTGGCATGCCAAACCCCAAAAACGTTGTTTTTGACTTGGTAGGAGATTCCTACGACCTTTACAAATATATAAGCGATTTTTTCAAAATCACTTATATATTTGTTGTCGCTTCGCTCGATAAATTGCTTAATAAATTTAAGTATCAGGAGGAAATAAAATATGGTTAGAACTAACACTTATTTTCAAATGAGATTAACCGAAAATGATAAAGAATACATTAAAAATAAATCTGAAGAGTTGGGCTATAAAAATGTTTCAGCATTTCTAGTTGCTAGTGCAAAATCATTTTTCAAACTTGAAGTGGATATGAAAGCTTATAGAGATTTAACTAAAGAAATAAATTAT
>NZ_JBHWYR010000125.1:0-8566 GCF_042728695.1 Bacillus sp. NPDC060175 | reverse complement strand
GATAAAACTATTATACTTATGAAAAATGGCTTACAAACTCAGTAATAACAGCGTCTGCAAAGTTATAGAACCGTAAAAAATCGAAAAAAACACTTATTGGAAATGTATTTATTGCGTTTTGCGTCGCTCTAAATATACAAAATATCATAAAGTTGAATTACTTAACCTACATATAATCAGCATCATTTTGATGCGTAAAAGTGTATATAAGATTAATGGTAGTCTAGCTTAAATTAATAACATGATTTCCACATACGCTATAAAATAACCCACATTTTATTAACATTTAGAAGTAAGTTATAGACATAATTCAGTAAATCAACATTATTAACAAAAAACATTCTGATTTTAAGTAGCTTTATATATAAAACGTTTATATATAAAGCTTTGAGCTATTTTATTGTACACATTTGGACAATATTATTAAGATATCCACTGAATTAATATATATATTTACGATTTTTAGTAGATTAAATGCCGTTAATAGGACGAATGTTCAGAAAAAGGTAAAGTGAAATTGTGAATTACTGATTATATTTTAGGAATTTTGTATAGAAGTGTATAAAAAAAGAGAGGTATTCTAACTCAAATTTAAGAATCTCTCTCTTTTATGTTTGGATAGTACGAATATAATTTCTAATTTCAGCACGAATAGCCCTCCTTCTTTGATTTTTCAAAAAAGGAGAGCATGTAATTTTACATTGCAGGAAGCAGCTGATCTACCGTGCATGGTGTTTCACTATTTTTACGGTAATAAGCTTCTAAGGAATGAAGAAAATCGATTAAATTAAAGTCTTTAGGAACTTCAATTACGCGGATTTTTTCCTTAGGCAATCTATCTATTTTTTCAATGAACAGCTCGCGAATATCACTTGGAATATGATGTTCTTTCTGGCCATGAGATTTTAATAATTCACGAATTTTAATTTCTAATGCAATATATGCGTTAACATTTACTCCTTGCTCAAAAGCATACTTCCTAAATAGAGTTTCTTCTTGATACTGCATATAATTACGATGGTATGCTTCTTCAGTCACAGGAACCGCATATGTAGAATGAAGAAGGTCATGCGCTTTACAGAATAACTTCTTAACATTTTGTAATGAATATATAGCGAAGTGAGTACCAAATTTAAATACCGCATCTTCTTGTTTCTCTCTCGGCACATTATGTGTAATCAGAGAATAAATACCTGTTTTAGCAGCCGTATCCAATACGCGATATTGAGAAGACTGCTTTAATAATTTGCTTAGTGTATAAACAAGATTTTTAGGGAAACCCTCTTGTCTATCAATCATTTCACGTAATCCACGAATCACTTGGCGGATTTGACGATGACAGGAATGTTTTAAGACATTTACAAATTGGTTTATATCTTTTGTAAATTCTGCAATATTCATTTCAACTAATGATTCTTCAATGAACTTAGCTTTACGTTTATATGTAAGTCTTGGTGTAAATGGATCGCGATACTCTTCCCCTATTTCCTTATTACACAGGAAATCAGGGTGTACAGATAAATGCAGTGTTGTATACTGCTTTTTATTCTTTTTCCCTTTTTCTAATTTGCAAATTTTAAACAAAGAAGATCCAGTAGTAGTTGATTTAGTTGTTAATTCAGCCATTACAGAACGTATCTGATGTGGGTATTTCTTATGTAAGAAGCGATACATACCGCCAAAATGAGTCTGTTGTCCTTGTTCATCAAATTTGTATAGTGAACGTTTCAAAGTAGTTTCTCGTTTTTGCTGCATTGCGATATCAATAAATAGCTTTTTAGCAGCAATGGATAAATCGAAGAACTCTTTTGTAAATACAATTGGGCTGATAAACGTGTAAGGATTCGCTTTATTCGTTTCCTTGTTCATAAAATCAGTTAATGTAATTTTATATTTACCACTATACTCATTCTCAATTTCAATGATGTTGTGTAAGCTAAGCTTTTTCAACGCAACATAGAATTGTGAATGATGAATATGTGAAAATGCTTCTTTATAGTTTTTGTAGTCCTCCCAAAGCATGTGAATGGAAACATGAGAAAGTTCACCATAGGTATTACATTTTTTATGTAGAAATAGAAATACTTCTAGATCTGCATTAGTAATACCATATAGCTTATGCTTTCTACCATTTGCTTTAGTGAAGAGATTTTTCATTTGAAGTGAAAAAGATGGCTTGGCTTTTTCAACAAACCCTTCTTCATCTGCAATTCGTTCCTCGTAAGACATTGAATTTACGATATCTTCTAGATATGTATCTTTAAAGCTATAGTATTTGCCTTCTAAAGCTTCCACTAATTTTTGCCATGCTTTAATTGTTACTAATACTGGGGTTGTTGTTTCACCATTTAAACTACGTTTGTTCTTTATAACGAAAGGTTTAGCCATCTTTTTCACCTCCTCTTATTATGAGTTTCAGTTTTCACCTAAATAGGATATAAAAATTCAATTTTGATTATATCAAATCGAATCTTGGTGAAATGTGTCTCTTTAAGAGGAAAATCAAAAATGTGAAACGCAGCCTCATCCTTAGAGGCACAAGGGATTCAACGTTTCACAAAAAAAATCTTTTGGCCACCATAAAGCTATAAGGTATTTTGAATATGAAACGTATCTGAAATTAATGAAACAGCACCTAAACCTTGATATAATAGGTTTTTTAGTGCTTCGGGTTAAAAGTTGTTGCCACCATATAGCTATAACGTTTCAAGTTTTGAAATGACTAAATAAAGTGTAGAATTCATTCATAAATGTTGTGGTATAACGTTTTCATGTTAATTTAGGTCAAGGGAGTATTGCCATCATATAGCTATATACGTTTCATGTTTTTTTTAGATTGTTGCCATCATAAAGCTATGCCGTTTCATGTTTGAAATCAATGTTTCATTGCGCTTGAAATGTACCTAAACCCTTGTTACATATGGATTCATAGGTTTTTTTTAAAAAAAGTTGTTGCCATCATAAAGCTATAGCATTTCATTGGGATTTTTTAGTTTTTTTAAAGAATGGCTTTATATCAATGTTTAGCATTAATTTAAATAAAAAATTTTTTTTTTATATGAACAGATTTTAGTGCGTTTATGTTTCATATTTAAAGAGTTGTTGCCACCATATAGCTATAACGTTTCAAGTTTTCAATAGTACCTGCCACAATGTAGCTATGATGTTTCATAAAAGTAAAGATATTCGTGCCGATATATGGAATAACGTTAATTCTTGTTAAATGAAATCCAAAAATTCATTGGTATTTCTTGTTCAGAATATACTTGCCATCATAAAGCTAAAGCATTTTAAGTTTTCAATAGTACCTGCCACAATGTAGCTATAGGGTTTCATAAAAGTAGAAGTATTTGTGCTGATATATGGAATAACGTTAATTCTTGTTAAATGAAATTAAAAAATTCATTGGTATTTCTTGTTCAGGATATACTTGCCATCATAAAGCTAAAGCATTTTAAGTTTTCAATAGTACCTGCCATCATAAAGCTAAAGCGTTTCAAGTTTTCAATAGTACCTGCCACAATGTAGCTATAGGGTTTCATAAAAGTAGAGGTATCTTTGTCGAAGTAAGAAATAACGTTAATGCTTGTTAAGTGGAAATCAACAGTTTATCGGTATTTTTTGTTTCGAATATACTTGCCATCATAAAGCTAAAACGTTTCAAGTTCTAAGGAGTACTTGCCACAATGTAGCTATGACGTTTCATAAAAGTAAGGGTATTTGTATCATTGTATAGAATGATACAAATAATTTTTTAGATGAAACCAGCAAATCATTGATGTTTCTTGGTAAGAAAGTAATTGTTATCATAACGCTATAATGTTTTATTTCATTTGTAAGAAAAGGGACAATTACGTTTCACTTTAAAAGTATGATTTACACTATTTAATACCAAATGGGTTTCCCGCATGGAGATTGTAGTGTAAAGTAGTAATTTTACAAATAAGTACAGTCTTATATAATACAAGTACAAGAATGTTTACTTGATAGGACAAATACTGTTCGATAAATCATTTCTCGATATAGATTATTCTGATAACGTTTCAACTTATATGCTATGTTGCCACCATATAGCTATAACGTCTCAAGTTCTATAATTTATATTTCTAATTGGTGGGAATTTAGTAAGGAGGTTTTTGAATATGGAGAAAGTATTAGTGTTGTTTAGCGATGCCCTTTTACTTGCTGCACCAATGTATGAAAAGAACACGCAGCTATGGGAAAAGTGGAATAGATATTATGAGGAAGTACAGGGAAATCATGACAAAGTAGTAACTTCAGCTAATATATCCCCTTCATTTTCAGCTCTTGTTTCTTGGTTAGGCCAGAAACAAGAACAAGGGATTTCATTATTGCATATATACGCAAATCTAGATAAATATAAAATTGAGATTCGAAATGTACTCGATAAAATAATAGAGCAAGAATTTGGAGGTACGTCTGAAGAAGTTGAAACGTCTATAATATCTAATACAAACGATGAAAAATTAAAAGAGGATTCAATTGATCTACAAGAGGATTACTATCCTGTAAGTAATGATGCGGTGTATTATCAACTACGAGATGGTATAGCCAAGAATCACTTTGAAGAAGATGAAGTAGGAGCAGTATCTGTTTTACCATTAGAAACTAAAAATACAAGCGGAGTTGCTCAGCTATCGTCACACAAGGATGAAGATTTAAGGCTAGTAAATACTAATGAAGCAGAAAGATGGTCAATACTAGTCGATGGTGTTATTAGTAATATGGATGATCTTACCGCAGACTGTTTAGATACAATTACAATACAGTGGTTGAATCAAGCGAAATCTCAAGATGATTTTATTGATTTCAGCTATGAAAATGTACTAGATATGTGTAATATACCAAAAGCATCAGCAAACGGTATTGAGTATTATCGCGCAGAAGATAAAATAAAAATTGCACAGCGTATAGCTGCCTTGGCAAGTATCTTTATTTATTTAAATGATGATAATGAGGTCGTAGTTTTAAATGATCGTGCAGAAACTGGTGAGCAATTTGAAATGAAGCGTGAAATAATTAAAAGACTTTTCGTTTTAGATTCTGTAGTTCTTTGGAGAGATAAAAATACCAATGATTACGTAGGTATTGAATCTTGTAGAATAAAGCCGGGTAGCTTTTTGTCAATGTATTTATACGGATCTAGTAGCACAACAGCGTTATTATCTAAAAAAGCATTGGAGTATAATAGTTATCGACACAAATTCCATAAGCGACTAATTCGCTATTTATCTTGGCAGTGGAGAATTCGACAACAGTACAGTAATTTAAAAAGGCCATATTCAATTGGTGGAGAAAAAGGATTACTGTCTGTTATGGGGATTAATATAGCTAAGGGGCGCCCGCACCGTATTCGTGAGCAATTAGAAAATGTATTAATAGATTTAGAAAAAGAAAAAGTTATTTCACATTGGGAGTACGCTGAGGAAATTGATGAATCAAGAATTGGAGAACGGAACTGGTTTAAAAATTATTACTCAAAATTAGGAATCATCATTTTACCACCAAAAGAGTTAATGGATAATATCGGGAGTTTGGCAAAGAAAAAGGTAACTGATACTCCGGATAAGCAAGAAAGTAATTTGATTACAAATACGATAACTCATAGTACAGTAAGTACTGAGGAGCTAATTAGAGAGAAGATTATGCAGCAACATATGCATCAAAATAGAACAATGCGCGAAATAGCAGATGAGTTAGGCTTATCCCCTGCTACACTATCGAGATTCTGTAATAAGAAAATGAAACGCATCTCAAACAGTGTTAATGATAAATTAACCAAATGGTATGAAAGACAAATGATAATCGAGTCTATGTAAGCAAAAAAGGAGGAAACCACTTTGAAAATGGTTTCCTCTTTTTTTATGAATCTTAATGTAGCCTTAAATTAAAATCTGACTGAAAATAGTTGAAAACCCCTATTTTATAACACATAGAAAGAATCCATTTTGAAAAAGTGCCACTTTACCTATAAGTTGGCCGTGTGTTAATTATTAACCCATAAGTTGACCGTTAGTTTATGCGGAATTTTATAAATATGGAGTAAAGGAAATAAAGACAATGATTGCTTTTAACCACTGATATAATGGGATGAATAAGAAACTGCATACGTAGGTGAAGAGGATGTTTCACAGAATGTTGATAAGCCGGGGATTGTTGATGAGGAGAATTTCTGATAATGAATTTCACGTCAACTAGTACCTCTTTACGAGGGGCTAGTTGTTTTTTTGTTGTATACATATTAGACCTAGTCACAGGGTAGCTGCTCTAGTCCGTAAGATTATTTACATAAAACGGAATTAATTACTAACTTACTCTGGTGGGGTACCCCCTGTAACAAAAGGATGGTTTCTTGTTGTTTTTCTTGACATAAAAAGGGACAATCCCTCAGCCAATTTTCCATGGCTTTTGGGACAGCCCCTCTAATCCTTTAACTGATAGAAAACCTGTTCAATTTTTTCTTCAGTACCAAGCATGACAGTGTTAAGCTCATTCCCTCGGCTATCTTGTCCCCTTCTGAAATAGAGACTGCGTACAAAATTCTTGCTGTTCACGCGAGCAATCATTTGACTGCGACTTCTCGGAAAATTATAGCATTGCGCTAAGCCGCTAATCCAATCAGCGATTTCTTGATGTGGAAGTAACTCTTTGTCAATCATCGTATCCACGATGTTTACCAACCGCTCATCATCCTCATCGCTAAAAATGTGTCTACCATTATGAAGCATGCCAGAAATAGCGACAAGAACCTCACGCAGCATTGCGACGCTGCTCTCCTCGCACTGAACCAGCTCGACAAAAACATCCGCACCGTGAGCCGCGCTGTGAGCCCAGCCTCCTACTGAAAGGTAACCTCGCAGATCCTTCTCCTCTTTATAATAACGGAGCATCGCATGCATTAATTGCTCAATTTCCGCTTGATTGAAAAATGGATTCTGTCTGTGGCGTTGCACAATCAAAGCGATAGGTAAGGCAGAGAACGTCCTTGTAAAAACTGACTGATCATCCTCGCTGCCAATACTATAGAACAAATGGTTCTCATCAGTCAGAACAGTTAAGAGGCTTCGTAACTCCTCTTCACTGAACCTATTCTCTTCCTTAATCCACATATAAAACATCGGATAAATCAGGTTATCCCGTAATTTTGGCTGAGGATCGCCAATATATTGAAGTAACAAAGGTAAGAAATCTTGATGCTGCTCACCTTCGCGTAACTGATACTCATCCTTCTCAATTCTTTGCAAATCCAGCATCAATTTAGTCCTTGTATCGCTCATTTTCCCATCCCATGGATGCAATAAATTCAGACATCAATTTCATTGGCTCTCCCTCTGATTTGTGCGGTTTACTACTAGTATAGTTTCATCCAGATAGAACCACAATGTTTTTAGATAATTACCACAATTAAGATTATTTGTATAAAATGTAAATAATCTGACGGACTAGAGCAGCTACCCTGTGACTAGGCCTATTAGAAGCATAAGTTTGCCGCAAGCTAAAGAAAGCATAAGTTGACCGAAACGGCCACCTTATGCTTCTTGTTACAAAAAGGATTAATCAAAATGGATTCCTCTACAACAGATTAAGATATATTTTTTATGTAAATGTTTGTTTAAAACCTATGTAGAAGTCTTGTTTTTATGTATGTAAAATATTTTATGCCTTTAATCGTGTACTTACATACTAAAAAAATAAATACCCCTATTCATTTTAAAGATATATTCTTCATAACAGCATGCTTAATAATTTCCTGTTTCTAATTTTACCTAATAAACTTCGTCTAGCTCTTGTTCGAATGCATTCAATAACTGTTCTATTATATATTCCTTCGATGTCAATCCATTTAAATCATATCCATGTGGTATTGTTCCAAACCAAGCTGCTTCCCCATCAGGGTATTGACAAACAAGGAAATCTTTTTGACATTCTTTCAACTGTATGAGTTCTATTGTTTCATTATTAGTAGCCTGTGTAGCCATTTTTACAAGTTCATATATACCTTCCTGCTTATTTTCTGATAAAAGAGGAAGCTCATAATAATTACTCACATGTAGTCCCGCATTAACTTTAGCAAAATCGCTTAAAATTTTATTTATTATTTTCATCTTTAAATCTCCCTAAATTTAAAGATTCTTCAGCTGAATGTTAACATATAGCTTTGATAGCTAGTTAGACTTTCACGTTAGTGCAATAAGAAAAAACAAAGTGTAGATAATTCCGATTCATCTTTTTAATAAACGGTACATCTTTGTTTCAAACCCAAACTTAATAACCATTGCTTGGTTTACCGGTTCCACTGTACAAAATTAGTCCATTTAACATTTCTTCACTTTCTGATGTATCCTGAGCCACTTTCCATTTTATCAGCAATCCCCCCTTCCTCTTTCTTGCCAGAATATACAACAGGTCCAATTTCTTGAACAGAACTAATCGCCATTTGGTGTATCTATTGCTTTGTTAAGTTAGTAGCTGTATTACAGTAATATATATAATTCAATTAGAAAATCTATATTTAAATAAAAAAATAATAAATTTAGTTGATTTT
>NZ_JBHWYR010000124.1:0-8672 GCF_042728695.1 Bacillus sp. NPDC060175 | reverse complement strand
ATGTGCTAATATACTTACATTAAAATATTTATATTTACATATTCTGAATTACATCACTCAACAGTTACACCTTAATTTTTTAGGAGGATTCACAATGAAATTATTAAAAATAAAACATATAATTCCTTTATCTGCAGTAGCAATTACATTCGTATGTAATCAAGGTACAGCTGAAGCTTCCACCATACATACAGTAAAAAAGAATGATACACTTTGGGGCATCAGTAAGCAATATGGAGTTTCCATACAAGCCATTAAACAAGCGAATCATAAAGGAAACGATCAAGCTTTTATTGGAGAACAGTTACATATTCCAGGATCTATGAAATCAAATGAGGTTACAGTTCATCAAAACGAAAAAACTTCGAACACTTCTGGACAAATTATTTACCAAGTACAGCCGGGAGATTCATTAGAAACGATAGCAAAGCGTTACAATGTTACCGTTCAATCTATAAAACAAATTAACAATACAGTTGGAAACAAGCTTTATACAGGACAACATGTGAAAATTAATTCAAGTATTTCAGAAAAAGAAAAAGAATTAATGGCACGCTTAGTTACTGCTGAAGCGGGTGGCGAATCATATAAAGGAAAAGTGGCAGTGGCGAAAGTTATTTTAAATCGTGTAAATGCAAAAGGTTTTCCTAATACAATAACAGGCGTTATTTATGAACCTATTAAACACGGATATGCATTTACTCCTGTTACAGATGGAAGAATTAATCAGCCTGCAAGTGCAGAAGCAAAAATGGCAGTAGAAGAGGCTATCTCCACAAATGGAATACATTCTGATTGGCTTTATTTCTACAACCCAAAAACATCAACAGACAAATGGATTACGACACGTCAAACAGTAGCAGTAATCGGTAACCATGCCTTCGCTAAATAAAACTATAATTCCCTTCTAATTTATGTACTTAACAACTTTTTTAAATGATGAACAGACCTTTTTACTGAAAAGGTCTGTTCTTTTTATATGCTTTTATGAATCATATGACAAAGTGATTATTTAAAACTATATCTCCTTTCAAATAAAAACATTTGTATTTCATCCACCACTCAGAGAAATTGAAAAAGTATAAAGTTCAAAAACTTTCTCTTTATTCATGAAAGCTATTTCTTAACTTCATAAAAGTGTTATACACTAGGAAAATAGCAAACAAACTATTCGTTAGCAGGTGAAAGAATATGTATGATGTTACAATTATCGGTGCTGGAGTGAGTAGCATTTTTATGGCTTATACATTAGCCAAAAGCAACAAAAAGGTTTTAATTCTTGATAAAGGCAAATCGTTAGAACATCGAAATTGCTCTTTAGAACACGGGGAAATATGTAACTGTACTGTATGTGATAAATATTTCGGGTTTGGTGGTTTAGGAAAGTCTGAAGGGAAATTTAATTATACAAACGGCTTTGGAGGCGAACTTGAGCAAAAAGTAGGTAAAGAAGGTTTTATGCACCTGATGGCTGAAGTAGATGAAATTCTATGCCAGTTTGGCGGAAGTTCAGTTTCAAAATATTCTACAGAAAATCTAAATCTCACTAAGAGAGCTGAAGCGTGTGGTTTACAAATGTTAACAACGGAAGTAAGGCATCTGGGTACTAAACTTTCCAACAGCATTTTTCAGCAGCTCTATGAATTTTTACTTACGAAAATAAATATTCAATTTCATATAGATGTACAACATATTATGAAACAGAAAGATCATTTCAAAATAGAAACAAACCAAGGAATAGTTCATTCTAAACAACTAGTATTTGCAACTGGGCGCTCTGGGGCTGATTGGTTAAAAGAAATGTGTACTTCTCTAAATATTTCTCAGGAGCAAACACGTGTAGATTTAGGTATTAGAGTAGAAATGAAAGAACATCAATTACGTTCTATATTAAAAGATACTTTCGAAACGAAACTTTCTTATCAAAGCGAAAATTTCACAGCAACTACTTACTGTATGAATCCAAAAGGACGCATTATTCGGAAGTACGAAGAAGGTTTAGTTATGCCTGACGGTCAAAATTTTCGAGAACGAGGAACTGGCACTCCTAACTTAAATTTCACTTTGTTTATCCCGCGCTATTTTCCAACTCTCAAAGAAGCAAATGTATACGCAAGTTCAATTATTAAAAGCATTAACCAAGGACGAGATCGGATTGTTATACAGCGCTTAGAGGACTTAATAAAGAAACAACCTACTATGGAAAAAGATATGAAACATAATCGTATACACCCTACACTACACGGAGATTATGGAGATTTGCATAAAGAAATCCCTCCATTATATATTGAAGGGCTCAAAGCATTTTTATTACGTTTAGAACAATTTACCCGAGAACCTATCGATCAAGATACTTTATTATATGGAATTGATGGAAAGTTCTATGCTCCTACGATAAAAATCAATAACCATTTTGAAACAAGTATGAATGGGCTATTTTTAATTGGAGATTGTTCAGGCGTCACTCATTCATTATCTCAAGCAGCCGCAAGCGGTCTGTATGTTGGAAAATATTTATCAGATATTTAAACTCTTTAATTAAGATGCCAGTCAAATGTTTTAAGTCTCACCACCACTTTACTTATCTAATAATAACGTTAATGAAATCCTTATCCCTCCCCCGCTAATGATTAACCCACAAAGAATCAGGATTTTACGGGATATATGAAAAACTACATTCTATGTAGAATGTAGTTTTCTACTAATTAATATAACCGTTTACTTTAAAATAACTTTTTTAAAATTCCAACTAATTTAATGTCAATAATTTAAAAAGGGTCTATTCATTTCACTTTCATTTGTTCGATATTTTGTAACATCATCATAGTGTTTATTATGTTAGGATGTCTATAAGCCACTTTCGCTACAAATATGACTTTTTCTGCTCCGTTTCTAAAAAAAATTAGATTTATGTTACTTCGCTTTAAAATTCCCCATCATATGTATATGAATACTTCAAATTATTACCTTTAGAAAAACATAATCTAAATGGTTCATTACACTCTAATAGTTATAAAAATATAATATATAACATTGGTTAAATAATCCATATAAAGAAGGTGTAAAAATGAAGAATAAAATAAATTTACAAATGCAAAATATAAGCTTTGTTATACTAATTGCTTTAGCAGTATGGTTAAAAACATACCTTATTACACGATTCAGTTTTGATTTAAAAATTGAGTCTTCTACACAAGAGCTTATTTTATTAATTAGCCCCCTAGCTGCATCATTAGCATTTGTTGGATTAGCATTATTTGCAACTGGTGAAAAGCGAAATTATATAGCGCTATGTATTAATTTCTTATTAACTATAGTTCTCGTTGGAAATGTAATGTTCTATGATTTTTATAGTGATTTCGTTACGTTACCAGTACTTGGACAAACATCAAACTTTACACAATTAGGCGGTAGTATTAAAGAAATATTAAACTACAAAATTATACTCGCATTCGTAGACATTATTTTCTTCTTTATTTTGTTAAAGAAGAAATCAATAGTCTTTAAAACAGGACGTGTAACTCATTCTGCACGCTTGTTATATTTTCTCTTAACGATTGCTGTATTTTTTGCGAATCTACATCTTGCAGAAAAAGAGCGTCCTGAATTATTAACGAGATCCTTCGACCGAGTAATGCTTGTTAAAAATTTAGGACTATATACTCATCAAGTATATGATTTAACACTGCAAGTAAAAGCAGGATCACAAAAGGCTCTTGCTGATAGTAGTAAATTACAAGAAACTGAAAACTACGTAAAAGCAAACCAAAGTGAACCAAACCCTAATATGTTTGGTGCAGCGAAAGGAAAAAACGTAATTGTCGTTACTCTTGAATCCTTGCAAACCTTTTTAATAGGTGCATCCGTCAATGGTCAAGAAGTTACACCGTTCTTGAATGAATTCATAAATGAAAGCTATTACTTTGATAACTTTTTCCACCAAACTGGTCAAGGAAAAACATCAGATTCTGAATTTCTAATAGATACATCGTTGTATCCATTAAATCGAGGAGCTGTATTCTTCACGCACGGTAACAACGATTATACTGCGACTCCAGAAATTTTACGTCAGCAAGGCTATTTCACTACTGTATTCCATGCGAATAACGCAACATTTTGGAATCGTAATATCATGTACTCTGCTCTTGGTTATGATCGTTACTATAATGAACTTGATTACAAAATTACGCCCGAAACAAATTTAAATTGGGGATTAAAAGATATAGAATACTTTGATCAATCAGTAGATATATTAAAAACTGTTGACCAACCATTTTATGCTCGTTTCCTTACTTTAACAAACCATTATCCATTTACGTATGATGAAGATACAAAATTCATTGAACCATATAACTCTGGTAATGGCGTATTTGATCGTTACATCGTAACAGCTCGTTACTTAGACGAATCAATTAAAAACTTTATTGAGCGTTTAAAAGCTGAGGGGCTTTATGATGATTCTATTATTGTGTTATACGGTGATCATTATGGCATTTCCGAAAAACATAATCGCGCAATGGCGCAGTTTTTAGAAAAAGATCAAATAACAGAATTTGATACTTTAAATTTACAACGTACACCTTTATATATTCATGTCCCTGGACAAAAAGAAGGTCAAATCATTTCAAAGCCCACAGGACAAATCGATATGAAACCTACGATTCTAAATTTATTAGGGGTTGATACTACTAACGATATCCGTTTTGGCCATGATATGTTTTCAGATGAATATACCGGATTTGTTGTTTTCCGTGATGGTAGCTTCGTTACAGACAAGTACGCCTATACAAATCATACTTTTTATAATCGAGAAACAGGTGAGGTTGTAGATCTACCAAAAAAAGAAGCTCAAGAAATGATTAACCGTGCACAAAATGAATTACGAATGTCTGACAAAATTATTGAAGGCGATTTATTACGTTTCTCAGAAAGTAATAAAATTAAAACTGGAGAAGTAAAAACTAAAATTAAAGAAACTGAAAAATAATCTATATATGCGAAGGGAGCAACTGACTACAGTTGCTCCCTTTTTACTCTCTTATAACACATGATGCAATTTAATATAAAAAAAGTCCTGACATATTATACGGACGTAAGCAAAAAACAACTCCAAAATCTACTTTCAGTGTATATTTTGGAGTTGTTTTACGTTTATTCTATGATTGTTTCTAAAGTTAAATCTGTATAGGCATTATCCTCACCTATATTTAAGATTACTTCACATTGACGTAATCTCAATTCAAAGAGCGTTATAGAATCATGATAAACTTCAGGATTTGATTTCATTTTATGTAATATCTCTTGTTTTTCTTGTATTTCTAAATGAGTATTTTCTACAGCTTGTTTCAAGGAGTTAAATGGATTCCTAAAGAACATATTAATATCCCGCTCTTGTGTGTTTTCAAACAGCTCAAATTGCAAGAAAAATTTCTTCATAATAGAAGCCGTTACCTCGGTATAATCTTCATTTTCTAAATACTGTTTGTATTTGTTATATAGCATCGCTCTATTCTTTGGAAGAACCCCAAATAATTTGCCGGCACTTTTCAGTAAAAATTTTGCTGGCGTAAATCGGCGTAAAATATTTACTTCTTCCATTTGTATTCTAGTCGTCATTCTATCAGTATCTCTGCGCCAGTCATCAAGCACTTTAAAGTCACATTCTAACTGTATTCGATTTTCTCCAAATAAAGAATTAAGTCCTTCACTGAGTTCTTCTAAGTACGATTGACTTTGAAGGAACTCATTATTAGAAGTTGCAATCCAATTTTGCATAGAACGAGCAAAATTAGGTAATACAGTTTGTTCTAGATATTGTTGCACCCTTTCATTCATCGCTGTATTTAGTTCAATATCAATGTGCCCGAAATCGCTGTCTTCACTAATTAAATCAGAACAACTCTGTAATAGCTTCGGAATACGTTCAGTAAGATCATTAGTAATCTCAGTTTTCATTGCACGATATGATTCTGTAATTAAATGAATTTTTTCCTTTTCAAAAGCAGTAAGGTTATTAATACAACCATTTAGTTTAACTAACATATCTTCATTCCAATTAATAACATCTACTAGATTGTTTTCCTTCTCAACGCGTTTATCCAGAAGATATGTAATTGTTTTTCGAATGAAAAACAATAGCTTTTCAGTACGTTCTGCATCGATATTTTTATGGTTAAAGTTAAAACGAATAAACTCAGTTAAATCATTTAGTTGTTGACTACTTGTATATAACGAAGAGTAAGGGAAAAGTCTCGCATGCGGGAAATATGCGTTTATTCTCGCTTGCGTATCATGTAAAACTCTTTTTACTTCTGCTTCACTATAAATGTTATCGATTTTATTTAATAAGAAATGTATTTGTAGATTTGGTGTATGTTCTTGAATGCTTAATAGAATGTCACGTTCTTTATCAGTAAAAGGTGAATCCGCATTCAATACGAACAACAATTCGTCTACTGAATTTAAATATTCAAATATTTCATCCCTAGTGTCGTTATTCCTATTAAAGCCAGGTGTAACTACAAATGTAAGTTTATTTTTACTTAAAAATCTGCATGGTAATTTAAATTCAACACATGCTCTCTCTCTATATGTTTGATGATGCACTGCCATCATATTATGGTAATCAGAGAAATTCTCAGTTGTTGTAATTGCTGAATCTGTTATAGCATTAATTTCTGTATGAGCATCATTTTTTAAAACCACTACATTTGAGATTGAGCTTTCTAATATATTTTCTCCTAATATAGAGTTAATAAATGCAGTTTTTCCGTTTCCTGAAGTTCCCGTTACTAAAATACGATTTGTTCTTAAATCTGCAAGCTCGCCAACTAACCATCTAAATCTGTGACCCATTTCTATATCATGCTTTTGTGCCCACTGTGTAATAGATTCAAAAAGATGTAAACTATACTCTAAGCCATTCACATGATTAATAGAATATGACAGTAGGTTTTCCGCATGTTTTATGTTTGCTGAATCTATTTTGGAAGGAAAAATCTCATCCCATGCCAATACAGCTGCAGATGGAAATACAGCGTGAGATGGATTGACTACCTTTAGCCAGTTTGTTAACAGATTTGGAATGATATCGTGTAATTGTCTAAGCATATATTGACCTTGAATTAATTCAAAGTACGTTTCCTCGTAAAGAGAAGAAATTTTGTCCCATATATCGGACGAATGTATTTCGATATGTAAGAAAAATTCATTTATTGTGTTAAGCCATAATAAGTAATTTTGTTCATTTTTATAACTGTTCCAAAGTGATGAAACAATTTGCGTAAATTGTACTTGATCTACATTATTTAATGTAACTAATATTTCATAAAAATAATCTGGTGAAATATTTTTAGTAAATCCTTTATCGATATACCCTTTTAGAACCTCAAACCACGGATAAGATTCTGTTCGAATTAACTCATTCACAGCAAGCTCTACTGCACTATCAAAATCTTGCTGTTCCTCATAAAAGGAACGGGCAATTATTGTGACGTTTGGATAATCGGGATTTAAATTAACTGCTTCTTTAATAACATTGAAAGCTGAATCAAAATTATTTTGCTCGATGTAAAGAGAAAGTAACTGCAGTCCAATTTCGGTCATCAATATTTTGTTATCAGTAGTAATGGAAGTATAAACATCTTCAGCAACTGATAATCGGTTAAGTTCGAAGTAAGCATCAGCAATGTTTTTTTGTGCCCATGGTGCTAGTTCATTACTAACTTTCTCCCATTTAAAAATAGCTGCTTCAAAATCTTGATGGTGGTAATAAAATTCTCCCTGTGCAAAACGAATATAAGACCCATCGGAAATCTCATCTTTTTCTTCGTTTAAATAAGATTCTCCAAGTACTTGAAGAGGTGGTTGTGTTTCATTCTCTATTAGGAATGTTTCATAATACATCTTTTTTATTAATTGTTTTTCTAATCTCATCTTTTCCCCCACTATATCTTAAAAATACGTTTTTCTCCAAATGTCAATACTTTTTTGTATGTATGCTTTTTATCTTAACAAAGAATTTCTTTTGGGAAATTTCATTTTCCTTTCATTTTTCAAGTAAGATTGAATTTTTATGAGAAAAGTTTCAGTTCTTTTTCAATTCCCTTTCAGTTGTGAGACAACATTAAATGTTCCTAATAACCTAATAACACTATAATATTCCACATTATTTTATTAGGAAAATTCAATGTGGATTGTATTATAAAAACAATCTATAACGAATATATATGCAACTTTTGATTCGCTGACAAACAAAAAAACCTTATATAATAGTTGTTAGATGAACCTATATGCCACGTCTCTTCAGAATTTTAGATACATCACAATAACTTAAAAAACAACAATATTAGTCAACGGCTTTTCATACAATATCTTTCTCGAATTGTTTTCCTATAAAATATTTCAATAGTTATGTAATTAAATTCCATTAAACTATATAAATAACTAGTCCAAAAAAATATATATGCATATCATGTTATAGTAAAGAATTTAGGAAATCCTAAAAAGGAGGCATTTTCATGTTTGAAGATAAGTCTAAAATAAATTACCCATATGAATTTACAGAAACTACAACAGTTCCTCTAAAGAACCCCATTGATAAAAAATTCAAGAACGGCACAGGTACACATAACTTCCCAATTAAAAGGCATTATAAGGAGCAAGTTTTATAT
>NZ_JBHWYR010000123.1:0-8864 GCF_042728695.1 Bacillus sp. NPDC060175 | reverse complement strand
CTCTCAGCTACTCTATATGGCCTCTTCTTTTCAGTTAAATAATTTTAAATATAATGTAATTTTATTTAACTGAAATATATGTTAAACTAACGTTAATCGAATTTTCTAAAAACAAAAAAGGAAGGCGGATAACATTTTGGAAAATTTTTTTCTGTTTATTATTATGTCTATATGTCTTATTATTCTACCCGGTCCTGATACAGCAATGGCTACGAAAAACACATTGGTTGCTGGCAAAATCGGTGGCGTAAAAACTGTTTTTGGTACTTGTGTTGCGCTTTTAATTCACACTTTAGCTGCTGTAATTGGTCTTTCAGCACTTATTGTGAAGTCTGCTCTTTTATTTTCTATTTTTAAATATGTTGGTGCTGTATATTTAGTCTATATTGGTATTCAAGCCCTTTTAGCAGTAAGAAACACCGGAGACTTAAACACAAATGACGTTCCAATAAATAATGACAATAAACATACTTCTTGCTTTCGCCAAGGGTTTCTTACAAATTTACTAAACCCTAAGATTGCAGTCTTCTTTTTAACTTTTTTACCACAGTTTTTAAATCCAAATCATAATACATTTATACAACTTCTCGTTATGGGACTTACTTATCTCATTTTAACAGTCATTTGGTTTGCTTTTTATATATTTTTAATTGATAAAATTAGTGCTTTTATGAAAAAACCGAAGACACAGCGTTATATTCAAGGAATTACAGGAATCGTCTTAATTGGGTTTGGTATTAAATTAGCCTTTGAAAGAAATAGTTAACACAATACAAACGAAAATACACTACTCCATTATGAGTAGTGTATTTTCGTTTGTATTATTTTGATAATGAATGGGAATGCACCCCACTCATTATCCTTTCACTTTATTAAAACCAGCGCTCAGTTACAACTTTTTTACGTGTATAAAATTGAACACCATCCGTACCATTTGTACCTAAATCACCAAAGAATGAAGCTTTATTTCCTGCAAATGCGAAGAATGCCATTGGTGCAGGAACATTTACGTTTACACCGATCATACCAGCATCGATGTTATCACGGAATGTTTGTGCATGCTTACCATTTGAAGTATAAATAACAGCACCATTTGCAAATTTTGATTGATTCGTCAGTTTAATACCTTCTTCTAAATCTTTCACTCTCACAATACTTAGTACTGGAGCGAAAATTTCATCTTGCCAAATTTTCATTTCTTGGTTTACACCATCAAAGATTGTTGCTCCAACAAAGTAACCTTCCCCAACTTCTTCATGGATTTTACGACCATCTACTAATAAAGTTGCCCCGTCAGCTACACCGCTATTAATATAGCCTAAAACACGCTCTTTATGCGATTCACGGATTAATGGTCCAACGTAATTATCTTCGTTGAAACCGTCACCTACTTTTAGTTTTTTCGTCTCTGCTACTAGTACATCGATAAATTCATCAGCGATTTCATCTACTACTGCTACTACTGAACATGCCATGCAGCGCTCTCCACTACTTGCGAACGCAGACCCAATTACACCTTGTACTGTTTTCTCAAGGTTGCAATCTGGCATAACAACCGCATGGTTTTTCGCACCTGCTAACGCTTGTACACGTTTACCATTTTTTGTACCAGTTTCATATACGTAGCGTGCCACTGGCTCTGAGCCAACAAACGAAACTGCTTGAATATCTTTATTTTCTAAAATACTATTTACAACATCTTTTCCGCCTTGTACTAAATTTAATACCCCTTTTGGAAAACCAGCTTCATAGAATAACTCTACAAGTCGCTCAGCTAAAAGTGGTGTTCTTTCAGATGTTTTTAATACGAATGTATTACCGCAAGCAATTGCAAGTGGGAACATCCATAATGGAATCATCATCGGGAAGTTAAACGGTGTAATACCAGCAACAACTCCGATTGGATAGCGCCAAATCGATCCATCAATTCCACTAGCAATATTCGGAAGAGCTTGTCCCATCATTAAATTTGGTGCTGATGTTGCAAGTTCTACCGCTTCAATACCACGCTGTACTTCACCAGTTGCATCCGTTAGCGTTTTACCGTTTTCTAGCGTAATGATTTTTGCAAGCTCATCTTTATTTTCTTGTAACAGTTGTAGATATTTGTATAATTGTCTTGAACGATTTGGAACTGGTACTTTAGACCATGTTCTGTATGCCGCTTTTGCCGCTTCAACAGCTTTTTCAACATCTTCTTTTGGAGAAAGTGGAACGTAAGCGATGATTTTTCCAGTTGCCGGATTCGGAACCGCTTCTACTTCCGTACCAGTAGATTCTACCCATTCGCCATTAATATGATTTTTCACTCGTTTAATTTCAGTTGTAATCATTATATTCTCTCCTTTTTTATCATGGTTTTTATAAGTGCACTATTTTTGATTAGAAATTAATTGTTCGCTAACTTTCTTATATAAAGCAGCCATATCGTTTTCACCATATCCTGCCTCACTCGCTTCTTCATATACGTTTAATAACATCTCACTTACTGGTAAGTGAAGTTCACTTTCTTTAGCTAAATCTACCGCAAATCCTAAATCTTTCTTTAATAAATTTACAGTAAAGCCCGGATCATAATTTTCTGATGCAATGAAACTTTTATAATTACGCTCATAAATTCTACTTTGACCGTAACTTACATTTAAAATATCAAACATTTTATCTAAATCCATATTGTTCTTTTTAGCTAATGTTAAAGCTTCACTCACACCAGCTGTATAAAAACCAATTAATAGATTGTTAATTAATTTAACAGTTGTACCACTATCAATCTGCTCACTAACATGGAAAACATTCGCTCCAAGTACTTCCATGACAGATTCAGTTTTTTCATATACTTCTTTCGATCCACCAACCATAAACGTTAATGTACGGTTTTCTGCACCAATTACCCCACCACTAACAGGTGCTGCTAAAAAGTCTACTTTCTTTTTCTTCGCCGACTCCTCTAACTGTTTGTTTAACTGTGGAGATACTGTACTTGTATCAATTAAAACTACATTTGAGTGGCTATTTTCAAATAACCCTTCTGCTCCAAAATATACTGCTTCAACAGCACGAGGTGACGGTAAACTTGTAAAAATCACATCACATGTCTCTGCTAGTTTCGAAATTGATAAACCGATAATTCCGCCTTCCTTTTCAAAGGAAGCTTCAGCTTCTTTATTCAAGTCCACTCCGTATACTGTGTAACTTGATTTAACTAAATTTTTAGACATTGGAAGACCCATGTTACCTAAACCGATAAAACCAATCTTTTTCATATCGCTTTCCTCCTATTTACACAATATATTTCCCGCGATTTATAATAGCTTTCGCAATATCTCTCTTTTTCGTAAATAAGTTCGTGTATAAAGGCACTAATAATTGACGGATTTCAGCTAAAACTACACTTCTATCTTGTTCTTCTGTGACAGCTGCTGAAAGGATGGAAATCGCAGCTTCTTCTACTTTACGATATCCTTCTTCACAAATAACATCTGTTATCATTTGCTTCGTACGCTCTTTTTCTTCACCATTTTTACTAATTGCTTTACTCGTACGTAAAAATGCTGATTCCATGACGTACACGTCCGTCAACATATTTGATAATACGCGTGAATATTCTTGCTCTTGCTCAATTTTTAAGCCTGGAGTTTTAGAGAGCGTTTTCAAAGATTGTTTCAACAATTTTTTCGATAATAAAATGTAACGATGGTTTCTTTCTACATTTGATATATCACTTTCTACTACATGATCTTCAATTTGCTCGAATTGTTTCATTAACATTTTAGCAACTGTTAATCTATTAATTTCGTTCGTCCCTTCAAAAATACGACTAATTCTAGCATCACGATATAAACGTTCTACTTCGTATTCTTGCATATAACCGTATCCACCATGAATTTGTACAGCCTCATCTACGATATAAGCAAGTGTTTCAGAAGCGTTCACTTTATTCAGTGCACATTCAATTGCAAATTGGGACATTTTTTTCATAAGATCTTCATCACTCTCATGAATTGCTTCATCAATTACACCTGCTGTACGGTAAGCTGCACTTTCCGCTCCATATGTAGCAATGATCATATTTGCAATTTTCTCTTGAATCATCGTAAAGTCTACTAATTCCGTTTGGAACTGTTTTCGCTCTTTTCCATATTGAACTGACAAACCGATTGCTTGTTTTGCTGTTCCAATATTTCCAAAAGCAAGTTTCAATCTAGCAAAGTTAAGAATATTAAGAGCTACGTGATGCCCTTTTCCAACTTCCCCTAAAACATTTTCAGCAGGGATAACAACATCTTCTAAAATAAGCGTCGCCGTTGAAGAACCTTTTATCCCCATCTTCTTTTCTTCTAATCCTATTGATACACCTTCACATGTTCTTTCGACAATAAACGCTGTCATTCCTTTATTTGTCTTCGCAAAAACAACGTATACATCTGCCATATGAGCATTTGTAATCCACTGCTTCTCACCATTCAACTTCCAAGCTGTACCATCTTCATTTAATATTGCGCTCGTTTTTGCACTTAATGCATCAGAACCGGCATTTGGCTCAGTTAAAGCATAAGCCCCAATCCATTCTCCCGATGCGATTTTTGGTAAATATTTTTCTTTCTGTTCTTTCGTTCCGTAATATATGTAAGGCAATGTACCGACACCGGCGTGTATATTAAAAGAAACGCTAAATGCACCAGCGTAACCCATTTTCTCTGCTACAAGACCTGAGACAGCCTTTCCTAACTCGAACCCGCCATAATCTTCTGGTACCTCAATGCCTAATAATCCAAGTTCCCCAGCTTTCTCAAATAATTGACGAGAAACTTTATAGTTATGTTGTTCAATGTTCTCAATTTGTGGAACAATTTCTTGTTTAACGAATTGTTCTGTCGTTTTTGCAATTAAATCTTCATCCCCTGAAAAATCTTCTGGTGTAAAGAAAGTATTGTTCACATCTTTATTGAGTGAAAAAAATTCATCCCAAGGTAACTTCGTTTTCTCCATCTGAATCCCCCTATCATTTCGGCCTTCATTGCTCCTTGCATATGCTCGTCTACGATGAGTGGAATATCTTATTATTGAAAACAGAAGGCGATGAATTTTCACATCAAGCAGTTCGTTTTGCCAAAGATGTATTCTCATCGCCTTAGTTGTTCTACCTATTGATCTTCAGATAATACTGTTTTTGCAATACCAGTATCTAATTCTTCAAAGTCATGATATGAAATTGTTTCATATAATTCACTTCTCGTTTGCATATTAGAAAGTGCATCTTTTTGAGAACCTGTTTCCTTAATTAAAGTAAACACATTCTCATACGCTTTCGCAGCAACTCGAAGTGAAGTTACAGGGTAAATAACCATTTGGAAGCCCATATTCGCAAATTCCTCAGCACTATAATATGGTGTTTTCCCGAACTCAGTCATATTTGCTAGTAAAGGTGCATTCACTTTGCTAGTAAATAAACGGAATTCTTCTTCCGATTGAAGCGCTTCTGGAAAAATTGCGTCTGCACCTGCTTTAACATATGCATTCGCTCTTTCAATCGCAGCATCTAGTCCTTCTACACCGCGTGCATCTGTGCGTGCTACAATATATAAGCTTGGCGCAACTTCTTTAATCGCTTTAATTTTTTGAACTAATTCTTCTGTAGTAACAAGTTTCTTACCATTTAAATGTCCACATTTCTTTGGTAATTGTTGATCTTCAATTTGAACAGCCGCTACTTTTGCCTCTACCATTTCTACAGCTGTTCTCGCTACGTTTAGTACTCCACCAAATCCTGTATCAATGTCAACAAGAACTGGTAAATCTGTAGCTCTAACTAGATCCCTTGCTCTTTCAGCTACTTCAGTAGATGTCACGATACCTAAATCTGGTAGACCTTTACTTGCAGTGTAAGCAGCTCCCGATAAATAAAGAGCTGAAAAACCTGTATTTTTCGCAACAAGAGCCGCCATTGCATCATGAGCACCTGGAATTTGCA
The DNA here is from genome assembly GCF_042728695.1 of Bacillus sp. NPDC060175. Taxonomy (NCBI): domain Bacteria; kingdom Bacillati; phylum Bacillota; class Bacilli; order Caryophanales; family Bacillaceae; genus Bacillus; species Bacillus sp. NPDC060175. The sequence goes on along the minus strand of NZ_JBHWYR010000123.1, from coordinate 2,893 downwards.
AAATTTCATTTGCTTCTACTAAAGCTCGGAAGCCATTCGCAAGCTCCTCTTGTGTTGACTGTTTATTCACAACCCAAGCCATTCTAAATTCCCCCTATTATTAAATTAAGAATAGATCTACAAATTCGTTTACATTCATATTTTCTAGTTTTTCTTCATTTAAACAAACTTCATGAATTTGTTCTTGTTGCTTACTAGAATAATGACCTGCCATATTTGCAGTGAATTTTCGAACAACTTTTGGAATCGCTTCGTCTCTACGGAAACGGTGACCAAGTGGGTATTCACATTCCACATTTTCTGTTACAGTACCATCTTTAAAATGAACTTGAACAGCGTTGGCGATTGAGCGCTTGTTCGGGTCAAGATAATCTAAACTGTACTGTTTGTTTTCAACAACAACCATCTTATTTCGTAATTCATCTACACGTGGATCATTTGCTACTACATCCTCATAATCGTCCGCAACGATATCTCCTTTTAATAAACCAATTGCTGTAATGTATTGTAAACAATGATCACGATCAGCTGGGTTATTTAATGGACCTTCTTTATCGATAATACGAATTGCTGATTCATGAGTTGTAATTGTAATGCTATCAATTTCATCTAATCTTTCTTTAATTTCCGGATGTAATTTCACAGCACATTCTGCAGCTGTTTGTGCATGGAATTCTGCTGGGAATGACACTTTGAATAATACATTTTCCATTACATAAGATTCTAGCGGTCTTGCTAATTTTAATTCTTGCTTATTAAATAATACATCTTGGAATCCCCATCCTGGCGCAGATAATGCTGTTGGGTAACCCATTTCACCTTTTAGAGCAGTCATTGCAAGATGAACACCGCGGCTCGTCGCATCTCCTGCTGCCCATGATTTACGTGAACCAGTATTTGGAGCATGACGATATGTACGAAGACTAGAATTATCAATCCACGCATGTGATAATGCATTAAAGATTTCTTCACGCGTTCCGCCAAGCATTTTCGCAACTACTGCAGTTGTTGCTACTTTTACATATAATACATGGTCAAGACCAACACGATTTAAGCTGTTTTCTAAAGCAAGTACACCCTGAATTTCATGTGCTTTAATCATCATTTCTAGTACTTCACGTACTTTTAATGGTTCTTTTCCTTCTGAAATACGAACGCGGCTAATATAATCTGCTACTGCTAAAATTCCGCCTAAGTTATCAGATGGATGTCCCCATTCTGCTGCAAGCCAAGTATCGTTATAGTCTAACCAACGGATCATACATCCGATATTAAATGCGCCTTTTACTGGATCTAGCACATAAGATGTTCCTGGTACACGTGTACCATTTGGCACGATTGTTCCTGGTACAACTGGTCCTAATAATTTCGTACACTCCGGGTATTGTAGTGCTAAAATTCCGCATCCAAGTGTATCAAGTAATACGTAGCGGGCCGTACTGAATGCTTCTGCACTTGTAACCTCTTTATTTAATACATAGTCCGTAATTTCTTCTAATAATGCATCTTTTTGTTTAATTTCATTTGTTTTAATCATGCTATTCTTCCCTTTCTGTCGAAAATTCGTTATTATTAATGATGGGTGTCGGTCAAACACCCATCTGGCGGGCGGCGCTAACAACTCCCCAGTTGTTTTTATTTACTAAATGCATGTCGCTCGCCAATATAATTTACACGTGGACGGAACAAACGATTGTTCGCATGTTGTTCAATAACGTGCGCACATAGTCCTACTGTTCTAGAGCTAAAGAAAATTGGTGTGTAAAGTTGAATTGGAATACCAAGCATCCAATATACTGGAGCAGCATAGTAATCAAGATTCGGATAAATGCCTTTTTCCTTCTCCATAATCTTCTCTCCAGCTTCACACATTTCATATAGTGTATAATCGCCTTTTACATCACAAAGCTGTTTTAAAGCTTCCTTCATCATAAGTGCTCTTGGATCTATCTTCTTCATATATACGCGATGTCCAAAGCCCATGATTTTTTCTTTGTTATAAAGTTTCTTCTGTAATAGTTCTTCAAATTTCTCAACATTGCCAGCTTCTAAAAGCATGTACATAACAGCTTCATTTGCACCACCATGTAAACTTCCTTTTAAAGATGCAACTGCACCTGTTAGAGCACCGTATAAATCCGATTGTGTTGATGCAATTACGCGAGCTGTAAATGTAGAGTTTGGCATTTCATGTTCACTATATAAAACGAGGGAACGATCAAAGATCTTTTCCTCAAGTTCAATTGGTTTTTTACCAGTTAACATATAGAAGAAATTCGCACTATATGACAATTCCTGAAGGGGCTGAATTGGCTCCTCGTTATTTAAAATATGATAGCTATTCGCTACAATATTTGGCACTTTACTTAAAAGCTTGTACCCTCGACTTTTATTCACTTCTAACGAGCGGTTTTCGATATCACTATCGTAACCAGCTAATGCAGACACACCTGTACGTAACCCATCCATAGGATGCGTTTCTTTAGGCAATGCCTTTAGCACATTAAATACACCTTCTGGCACTGCATATTCTTCTTTTAATTTCTTTTCAATTATTGCTTTCTCATCCTCATTCGGTAAACGTTCTTCTAATAAAAGGTGCACAATGTCTAAATACTCTTTTGTTTTTGAGAGTTCGATTAAATCATACCCTTGAATTACAATTTCACCTTTTACTGTGTCAAGAAACGAAATTTTCGTCTCCGCTGCTACTACACCATCTAATCCCGGGGAAAATTTTTCTTCAGCTTTCATCATTATTTCCTCCAATCCTAATAGATCTTCGTGCACATAACTGTAAGCCTTTACAATACTGTGAAACTACATTTCTATTTCAATGTATCAGAGTTTTTAGAAGATTTCAATTTATTTTATAATGATAAGTTTTCTATAC
>NZ_JBHWYR010000122.1:0-8972 GCF_042728695.1 Bacillus sp. NPDC060175 | reverse complement strand
CATTTGTGACTAAAAAGACGGTATCTTCTTTTGAAAATATATCTTTAAATAGATTTTTATTATAACTATATAGTTGTGTGAAATATTCCATATTATAAGTGTTATCATCCTCTTTAAATTGATATTTATCTTTCCCAAAATCAAAATGTAGATGATTTTCCCACTGAGAGTATATGTACGGTACTAACGTAACTCCTGGAAATGTTTGATTCATATATTCTTTAAATTGCATTTTTATACCCTTTCTACTCTACAATTTCTTTTAAATGCCAATATGCTTCTTCTAGCCACGGATGTATGACTTTTAATGTATCTTTTCTTTCCCACAAATATGAAATATATACAAAAGCAGCATGTTCTAAAGATTTTTCTAATCCATTTTTTATGCCTACTAAGTATGATGGTGTCCCAATTTGATCCCATTCTATTTTATCTGCAACAAATAACACTAAATCCAAATTCGTTGCATGTTTACGCAGTGTAGTATGGCAACAAATTGCACCTAAAATCTCTTCATCTTCCACTTTAAATATCTCTTTTGCGATTACTCTCGATAGTTTTTGATGAATAATCATTGGAAATTTCCGTTCTTCTTGTAATATTTCGATTCCAAATGCTTCAGCAACTTTAATCCGTTCCTCGTTAGGAAAGATTGCACTTATATCATGTAAATACCCTGCCATTTCTGCTTTTTCTTCATTTTCATGAAACATTATCGCTATTCTTCGCGCTTCATTTGCCACACGAATTGAATGTTTATATGTAAATTCTTTATTGTATTTTAATAGAAACTCTTTTATATCATGTTCTATTTTCCCAGTTGGAGTAAATGAACATATTTCATTATATAACACGTTAATCTCCTCCTTATTACGCTCCTTCAATATAATAGGAAATTCAAATAACTCTTCTATTTTAATTCGTTATGAATGGTTTAATTCCTTTTTAATACGTTACATGAAATTTTATGTAAAATCATTGCTACAAAGTACATAAATGTTTGTTATTATAGTAATGTTGATTAATTGTAAGGAAAGGAACTAACTAAATAATGAATAAAAGCATATTAATTATTGATGATGATAAAGATATTGTAGAGTTACTCGCTGTTTATTTGCGAAATGAAGGATATAACATTTTTAAAGCTTATGACGGTGATGAAGCAATACAAATGATATCTGCATATGAAGTTGACCTTATGATTTTGGATATTATGATGCCAAAGCGAAATGGATTAGAAGTTTGTCAGGAAGTGCGTGAAAATAATACTGTACCTATCCTTATGCTGAGTGCAAAGGCTGAAGATATGGACAAAATATTAGGGCTTATGACAGGTGCAGATGATTATATGATTAAACCGTTTAATCCACTAGAATTGGTCGCTAGAGTGAAAGCTTTGCTGAGAAGATCCTCTTTCCAAAACACTGCTACTCAAAAGAAAGACGATGGTATCATTCGTATTCGAACAGTTGAAATCCATAAGCATAATCATACTGTTAAAGTAAATAATGAATATATTAAGCTTACATCTATTGAATTTGATATTTTATATTTACTAGCGAGCAATACAGGAAGAGTATTTAGTTCCGAAGAAATATTTGAACGTGTTTGGAATGAAGATGGTTATGGTTCAAATAAAACTGTAATGGTTCATATTAGTAATTTACGGGATAAACTTGAAACAGGAATGAATGGAGAAAAATTTATTCATACTGTTTGGGGAGTAGGCTATAAAATTGAGAAATGAAGTATTTGATATTTTAAAAGATATCCCAAAATGGAAGATAATTTTTTGGTTTTTATTAGCTATCACTCTTACACCTATTACTGAATTAATTATATATCGCCTCATTACGAGTGTAATTGAGAGTTCACTTACTCTAACCGAACTCGGTAAAGAATTCATTCGGATTTTTGGTTATGAAAAGTATAAAGGGATTAAGGAATCTTTATGGATGATGATTGTTTCTTATTTATTTTTATTTTCTATTTTTTCATCCTATCTATACATTTTTTATCGTCACGAGAGAAAGCTTTACTATGAAACTTGTATTAAAAAAATGATAGAAGAGATTCGTTATATTGCAAATGGAAACTTCAATCATAAAGTTTCCATCGTAAATCATAATTATTTAGAAGAGTTAGCAACTGGGGTCAATCAAATTGTTGAACAATTAAAAGAGTCAATTGACGAAGAAAGGCAGGCAGAACAGGCAAAAAGCGAACTGATTACAAATGTATCACATGATTTACGTACTCCCCTAACATCTATAGTTGGATACGTGAATTTAATCCATCATGATAATTATAGAGATGAAGTGGAATTACGTCATTACATACAAGTCATTTATGGTAAAGTAACACGTTTAAACGCATTAATGAATGACCTATTTGAATATACCCGTGTTCAAAATAAAGAGTTAAGTTTATATTCTGCTCCCATTGATATTGTAGAGCTACTTGGACAATTAACTGTTCAATTCCGAATACAAGTTCAAGAAGCTAATATTGAATGCCGCCCTTCTTTCCCCTCTCAAAAGCTCATGGTATTAGCTGATGGAGATAAATTAGTGCGCGTATTTGAAAATCTTATTATAAACGCTATCGCTTATGGAAACGAAGGTGACTATATTGACCTTACCGCTTATGAAAGCAATAATATGATTACAATTGATATAACAAATTACGGCCAACCTATTCCTAGTACAGATTTGCCTCATATTTTTGAACGTTTTTATCGTGTTGAAAAATCACGTTCAACAAACACTGGTGGATCAGGACTCGGATTAGCAATTGCAAAAAGTATTGTCGAACTGCATAAAGGAACGATTGAAGTATATAGTGATGACAAGAAAACAACTTTCACTGTAAAACTACTACCATATAAAAGTTAATACACCATAATTTTAGGTTCAATTTCTAATATGAAAAGAAATTGAACCTTTTATTTTCCATCAATATCCAAAATTTAATAATCTTTTATAATTCTTTAGAAATTCTTTACCTTTTCTTTCTTCCTAATTAAGCATTCCTTTTTACAATATTATTATTGATGTCATAGTAGGAGGATCGCTTATGCAATTCTTTAAAAAATTTACAATTTTATTATTATCTTTTGTTATTACTGCACTTATCGTTTTATATTTTTATCTTTATGTTAATGGTCCAATTATTCAAGCTAAATCAGCTATTTTAATAGATGCTAATTCAGGTGAAGTTATTTATAAAAAAAATGAAGAAACCCCTATTCAATCAGCTACTTTGTCTAAATTAATGACAGAGTATATCGTGTTGGAACAACTGAATGACGGCAGAATACAGTTAGATGAATCCGTAAAAATAAGTAACGAAGTATTCCAAGCGGAAACAACTTCTATACAAGTAACAACAAAGGATAAAACGACGGTTCGTGATTTACTTCATGCATTGCTTTTAACAGGAAATAATCGTTCTGCACTCGCACTAGCAGAACACATTGGTGGCAATGAAGATAACTTTACAACGTTAATGAATGAAAAAGCAAAACAACTACATTTATCACAGCCATCTCCTTTTCTAAACTCTACTGGAGTTAATCAAGATACAAATAAACAATCGAATACAACAGCGAAAGACGCCGCTAAACTAGCAACACAATTAGTAAAGAATTTCCCTTATGTACTGAATATTACGAAACTAACCTCTTACCAATTTACCTTCAAAGATTTTCAAGTTTTCAACACAAATAAAATGATTTATTCCCTTAATGAAAACATTAAACTCCAAGGTGTTGATGGCTTGCAAACTAGTTTTTCAACTAATGGTAATAATAGTTTTGTCGGTACTGCAAAACTAGGAGATACTAGGCTTATTTCAGTAATATTAGAATCCGATGAAGAAAACACTACTTTTATTGAAACAAAAAAATTACTTCAGTACGGTTTTGAACCTTCCTCGTACTCTGCACTCCAAGCTTTTAAAGATGCTCTTACATCTTGGGCAATATTGCTACAGTTTAAAAATTTAATCATACAAACGATGATGATCTTTTTCATCATTACAATTTTAATGTTTTTACATATACGTCAGAAAAAATCAGAGGATTTTAACTAAAAGTTCTCTTTTATATAAAAAACCGACTTGCATGTAGCAAGTCGGTTTCTAAATCTATAATCCCCTTCCAATTAAATTCGCTGAAACGGGCTGAAGATTTAAATCTCTCGCCCATATAGATATCTGACCAATATGATGAATTTCATGTGCAATTACATGCCTTAAAACTTCACCGTATTTATATGTTTTATCTGTCCATGAAGCTTTCAATATTTTTGATTCGAAGTCGCCAGACCATAACCGCAAAAAGTTATCTAATTCTCGTCTATATAAATCAGATAATGCTTTCACTTTTTTGATTGATAATCTTTAAACTGTGGTTCGTTATCCTCTTTTTCTTGAAGCGCACTAATCCAGCTATACTCAACATCTACAATATGGAAAAGTGTTTCTAAAATACTCCCAACACCTCCAACACGTTTGCGAAGCAATTCCTCCTCTGTAAGCTGTTCACACCACTTAAACCAATCATCTCTTACTTGCCAATTATATTGAAATAAAGTGTACACATTTATCTCTCCCCTACCCCAAGGATCCACTTAACAGCATCTATTACATAATGTGGTTCATCTTTTTGAATATAGTGACCACTATTTTCTGCAATTATAAATTTATTATTGGTTGATAATTGTAATAATTCTACTTGCAATTGTAACCATTTCAGTTGTGCATCTGCTGAATAAAAAGCTTTTTTTCCAGCAGCTAACACTACAAGTGGAATATCACTCATTGATTTACAATGTTTATCTGCTTCACCTAGACTAAACATAAACTCTTCGTATGAGCTTTCATATATAAATTGCTTATAGTAAGCTTCTTGAAATTTAGAAGACATTATTGGCAAAAAATCCTCTTTATAATTTTCTGGTGTCGAATCAACTAAAACTACTCCCATCGTATCTTCAGGATAAAAAGTCGTGAATAAACGTACATTTATACCCCCAAAGGAATGTCCTACAAAAATATAGGGTGGCTTAAGTTGTAATTGTTTTAAGCAAGCTGTTAATTCTTTTACCATTTCAGAACTAATACGCCGCTTGGAACTCTTCCCACTTTTTCCTAATCCAGCTCTATCATATGTAAGTACCCCCCCATATTCCGTCAGCCCTTCCGCAATACGATCCCATGCCTTTGAATAATTACCATAACCTGCTTCCATTATAATAACAGGCTGCTGCTTTTCTCCTTGAAATATTTTTGTATATATTTTAAAGCTATCAACTTGTACATATTGTTTTATACATTTAACCATTCACAATCACTTCTCTTCGATTAAGTTCCTCCATTATTTGATCAATTATTTCACTTATAGATAAAGATCCATCCAATACAATATCCGAATTCGACTTAACAGTATGAATTGCCTCTAAATAAGCTTTTCTCGCATGTGTCATGTAATGTTTCAAATTATTATGTATTTCACTCATTGTATCTTCTTTAAAATCTCTCAAAATTCTTCTAGCCATCGCAATATCTAAAGGTGTATCGATAAATATAGTTACATCAATGATTTGTCCCACTTCTCTATTTAAATATGCAAAAGGATAATCTACAATAATATAATCTAAACTACTATCTTGTATAGAACGCTGAATATCATTCATTAGCGGTGTAAGTACCCATTCATCGTAATTAGCTCCATCATCAATCCATTTACAAATATCAACAGGACAGTTATCAAATTTATAACTATCAAAATATAGAGCCTTTGAGTTTTTCAACTCATGAGCTAAACTTTCTGTAATGGTAGTTTTACCGCCCCCTGAAACAGCTGCAATTGAAATTACTTTAGCTTTTTTAACCATGATTCCCACCAAACCCCTTTTAGTTAACATAACAAAATTATAATAAACTATTGTTTTTTATTGTTCCATTCATATTCTAACATACTCATTTCCCATAAATCCCAATACGTTTCTCCTACTTTTTTTGAATCTCTTAATAACCCTTCTTTTACAAATCCTATTTTTTCATAACATGAAATGGCCGACGTATTAAAATCATACACGCCAAGAGTTACTCTATGTAGTTTTAATTCTTCAAACGCAATATGAAGTACTGCTTTCATCATATGTCTTCCTATTGAACGCCCTCTCATTTTCGTATTACCAACTAACACTTTTCCAATTCTCGCAGACTTATTTATATTGTCCATTTGCCCAAGTGAAATATGACCGATTACTTCTTTAGTCTTTTCATCTATTACTTTGAAAGCGAGTGTATTTGCACTTTCTATATATTTCTCTAATTGTTGTTCATTTAAAGGATATGTAAATGCATTTCCTGACCACTGTATTAAAAATTGTTCGGAATTAACCCAATTTATTAATTGCTTAAAATCCGTTCTTTTAAAGTGCTCTAGTCTAATCACTCTCATTCTCCTTTCGTACATCATTATTTATAACCTCAAACTTAATTCTATATAAAGAATATATTCTCCTTTTATAACAAATTAAAATAAAGCCATTCATAAGAATGACTTTACAAAAAACAGTATTATTAAGCTTTGTTTGCTACGTCAACACCATTAAAATCAAACTCAGCAGTAACCGTTGTAACAGGAGGAGAAATTGCTTCAATTTTACAAATGGAGATAATTACTCCAACTGATCCAGGAATAGCTGCAAGCTTAACAACATCACAACTTACAGACGACACCGTACCTACATAAGTACGTCCCTCTGTGTTAATTTGAACTGTTTGATTAATTAATTTCTTAAGCTCATCTCTAATTCCTTGTACACAAGAATTATCACATTTCTCATGCTTTTCCTTTTTACACTCTTCGAATATCTCCCAACAATCATCCTGTTTACATGTACATTTCTTTTTACAATTGTTAAATCGAGATCCCAAAACCTCACCCCCTAATTCTTTCTATTAGTAAAGTATGTCCACTAGCTTAAAAGTGTACGAGGCAAACACATAGAAAGGAAAAAACAAACACATACACTACTGTATAAACCGTCAATTCAAACACTCCAAATATGTAGCATTATTAGTATATATGTGCTTTCAGCGTCAATAAACATTCTTTTCTTTATTAATTATAAAAGCATGCCTCTAACAATTAGAGGCCCGTTAAATGAGGAAATTTGAATTGTTATTCTGCTGAATTCGAAATTTAGACAACCTCTTTCTCAAACGCCTCTTTTTTTATTAAGACGATTAGTTCTAGCTTCTACAAGTTTTCTATACTTTTTCGAATGAGATTTCACACAAAATCTTTGAACTCTCTTTATAGCTGAAAAAGGATTATTTTATATAGATTACTATAAGCATCCATAAAGCCAAGGCGCCAATGATAGCGAGCGCTATACGTGTAGATAGTACCCTTAATTCAAAATCTGTTTTCTTGGAGGGTTCAGGATATGCAATTATGTAAATTTCCTTTAATAATGCAAGCCATGCAATAACCGTTAGGAACCCCTGCCAGTTGAATACCCATACATTATGTAGGATTACAGTACCTAGCCCTAGGAAAATCGATAAAAACCGTACATAATACCAAACCCTCTGTCTTCAACCACTAATTTTTTCAATTCACGTAGTACCGATGGGCGTACGAAAAGTATTCCCGATACGATAACCGTGATCCATCCCAAAAACAATCCTAAAAAAGTGCTGGTTTCCATTTTTAGTTCACTCCCCTCAATTATTTATATTTCAGATATTCCTACCTTTAGAACAATTCCAACACCCCTATATAAGCTAAATTCTGCTCTTTATTCATACAAATATGACATATTCAATACCTATCCTTAATCACCTCATTTCTCTACGAAATGAAATTTTTATATCATTCTTCGTCATCCTCTATCCAAATCAACCGAAATCGCTTTGTACTATTACCGCACACTTTTTCATAGCTTGGAGCTAACATGCACCGAAGCCAATATAATGATTTGTTCGCCTTTTCACTAACCTCCAAAATTGCCCCCTCTGTTATAAAAAGATCACCTTGATACAATGTATACTCGCTTGTCCCATAGAATCATCATTATTCCTCTCCCTATTAAAATAGCGTTTTTGTTTCAAATGACGCTCCTATTAATTTAGACGGATTCCCCAGTGTTTTTACCCAAAAATTCATGATATCGTTAATTAGTCGAGTACATCATTACTTGATGATTACCCTTAGGAGCCTCGCGGACAATTGGTGTTTCTTTTATGTAAATAAGGATTTTATTTACACTTTACAAAATGCAACTATATTAAAATATCTTCTAAAATTCCCATTAAACATTTATAATACTTTTAAGCGTTTTAAATTCTACAATCAGTAATGGAGGCATTTTAATGGGAAACATCCCAAAAGTATCATCACACCAATCAAATCCTAATATACCCTCACAGCAAGTGAACCCTAATACCCAACAAGGTAATATTAAAAAAACAAGACGCCGTATTATAACTATTTTGGCTTTTATATTACCTATAATTTTTGTCCTTCAATATTCTCTGAATAACCAACAAGAAGTAATTAAAGAAAAACAAATCACGCTTAATACGGAGCAACAAAAATTATCTTCTGTAAAGAAGGATGGCCATTCCCTTAAGAATGATGTTAAAGCTTTAACAAGTAGTGAAGAAGAAATTTTAAAATTTGCAAGGAAACTGTATGGATTTTCTAAACCGAATGAAACTATATTTCAAATAACTGAATAAAATTACACTGCATTACCCAAAAGGCGATTTGAAGATAATCGCCTTTTTATATTTAATTTCTAAAGAAATCATACTACTCTCTCTTTCTATCAAATAACTATTTTGTTTACTTTATTAAAATACAACCGTTTGGCATCATAAGTAATTTTTATAATTAGTTAATTTCTCAATGTAGTTTGTGTATATAATTCCATTCAAAGATACATAATACC
>NZ_JBHWYR010000121.1:0-9023 GCF_042728695.1 Bacillus sp. NPDC060175 | reverse complement strand
CATTAAAAATTAGTACTTTTTTCACAAATTATTTTCAACGAAAAACTTTTCAGCAGTTATTTCCTTACCATAAAAGGTATTTTTCTGGTAAAATAAAAAGGTCTCGTAAAAATGTAACACATTTCTATACGAACAACCCTTTAAAGCGAAAAGGTGTCATCATAATTGATGACACCTTTTCCTTTTAAATCACTTTCACATACATTCCTCTTACCGCTTTTTCATAAGCGATATCGCTCATCTGTCGTATTTTTTCTGATACGACAGACGACTGAACGATTTTCCCTTCACGAAGTAAGGGCGGGTCAATGAGACGCACTTTATTTTTCTGATATAGATCATACTCATTTCTATCTTCTTTTACTTCTATACTTGGATGAACTTTTCTTAATAAAGCATCTACTTTTTGATCTTTACATAGCTGCAATTTCGTAATAAGCTCATGATCTTCAAGAAGAAAATCATCTGGATGGATTACCTTTTTATAAAGAGCTAACTTTAACGTTTTGGCTAACATATCATTTCCATAAATATTAAGTGGTTTCATAAAGAAGTCGATTACTTCTTTGTAATACGTCTTCGTAAACCATTCAGCAATCTCGATATTTTGAAGAACCATTTTCCCATTAACTGCGATTAAATCATCTAAAAAATTTTGAGCTTCTTCTAAAGAAATATATCCATATGTATACATATCTCTCAATGTATAATCCACTCGGTCTGCACATAATTCTGGCGCAGATTTTTCAAGTAATGTCCACTTCGAATCATCTAACAAAATTTCTTCATAGTTATAACCATGTTTTGAAAGAATCGCCGGGATTTCCGAGTTTTTCAAAACAGAGCTAAATATTTCTTCATGATAACTTTCATTTTTATTATCAAAAACATAATCAATCACATGAGAAAAGGCAGTATGCGATACATCATGCAGTAAACCAGCAATCTGTTCTTCTACTGAACCACCTAGTTTTTTAATTAACAACATCACACCAACTGAATGATCAAAGCGCGTTACATCCCATTTCTCGTTCATTAAATAACTTGCTCCGGCTTGATGAACCCCTTTCAGCCTTTGCACAGGTTTACTTAAAATTAACTCTTCTAGCACTTTATCTACTTCAAACTCACCGTATATAACATCTGATATGATCACTTATAATCCCCCTTTTCAAGCAGAGTCTTCTTATAGTATCTCTTTTTTCAGAGAGTAAATAAAGAACTTCACTCGAATATTTTGTGCCTTTAAATTAAAAAATAGAGAGCACTCAGCTCTCTATTTCACATACCTATTCAAACGTAACTTCCACCTGCACAATCTCAGATCTACTTCCAAGTCTAAGCGGTGGTCCCCAGAATCCAAATCCAGAAGAAACAATGGCGTGGAATGCACCTTTTTGTACGTATCCCCAGTCTAGTTCGTACATTCTTCTCGTCACAATATGATTCGGCGCCATTTGTCCGCGGTGCGTGTGACCGGATAATAGTAAATCGACGCCGGCATCCGCTGCTTGTTTTAATTCAAATGGTTGGTGATCCATTGCGATAACAGGAAGCGATTTATCTACCGTACTCATTAAATTTTCAAAACTTTGACGATCACGCTCTGTTTTATCCCTTCTTCCGACGAGATAAAAATCATCTTCAATTGTAATGACCTCATCTAAAAGAATACGAATATCAATCTTATCCATCTCTTGTAAAAACTCCGGAACAGCTCGGCCGTAATATTCATGGTTTCCTAACACACCATATACGCCTAATGGAGCTTTCATCTGTTTCATGATTGGACCCATATTTTTTTGAATGAACACACCTGGATGATCATCTATAATATCACCAGGCAGTAAAATAATATCGGGCTCCATTTCATTTACATGATGGACAAGTCTCTTTAAATGCGACACACCAGACAATTTACCGAAATGCATATCAGAAGCCATCGCAATGCGTAAACTTTTACGCCCTTCTACCTTTTTCGGTATATGTACATCATACTTTCTTACAACCGGGCTATACGCATTAAATACCCCGTATGCGAAGATAAAGAAAAATACGAGTAAAGTGACTGCCCCTGTCCAAATAATTGCCGTGTCTTTCTCTATAGAAAACTGTAAAAAGAAGACTGCAATATCGGCTAATGGCAATAACATGAGCGCATATTGTATAACCGCAAACCAAATCGAACCGACCGTTCGTAAAAATGGCAAAAACTTAAACACTTGCACGAGAATGTACGCATATGAAATAAATCCGACTACAAAAGCGTAGTATCCCCAAGATTCCCAGCCAAATACCGCATGAAGCCAAACCCATCCGTTCCAGCCGATGTAAAACATAAGTAGTGTGTATACAATTAACATAGTAAATATATTGAAATAACGAAGATTCTTCACAGCCAGCCTCCTTATTGATTTCTTCTATTATATCTTGTTATGCACGTTTAACGTAAATATTAAGCACATCAATCTTCACAATAAAAACATTGATAAGCACATCGTTTTAAAATTTTTAGGTACTGCTGTAATAGGCATTTTAGAATCTTACGTATTAGACGAAATTGATAATGATGTTGAATATGTTGCGAAGCAGGTTGGGGAATTGATGATGAGGAATATATAATGGCTGTAAAAAAATGCACTCAATAATTTGGATGCGTTTTCATTCTCAACGTGGAAACTCCATGTTTTGCGGATTTTTATTTTAACCGATAATACGTTCGGAAAGATACTATATAATATTCATCGGTAAAATGCCCTACTATGAACAGAGAAAAAATAAAAAAACAAACCGCCACTTAGATGGCGGTTTGTTTTTCTTTAAATCACAAAATCCTCCGGAATAAACACCTTCACTTCTTTCGGATGTACGTATACAAACTCACCCGTTTGAATGTTAAGCTGTCTGAACTGCTCTTTACTAATTTCTGCTTCTAAATATTCTTCTGTTCCGTCGCGCTTCAATTCTACATATACGACAGGACCAACTGCATGTGAATATGTTACTTTCGCCGGGATGGCGTCTACACTTTGTTTCGTACGAGAGATTGATAGATGATGTGGTCTTACGTATCCCACTCCGTCTACATTTGAGACGTGCTTATGCTCTGGTGCTTCTAGCTCCACTGATCCTACATTTAGCTTACCTTTATGAACACGACCGTGAAATAAATTCACGTTTCCTAAAAAGTCATATACGAACGGACTTGCCGGTTTTTCATACACTTCTTCCGGCGTTCCCATTTGTTCAATGCGCCCTTCATTCATTACAACGATGCGGTCCGCAACGTCTAGCGCTTCTTCTTGGTCATGCGTTACGAATACGCTCGTAATTTGAAATTCGTCATGTAGTTTCCGGAGCCATCTTCGTAATTCTTTCCGCACTTTCGCATCAAGTGCACCGAACGGTTCGTCTAGCAATAAGATTTTCGGTTCGACTGCAAGTGCCCGGGCTAGTGCGATACGTTGACGTTGTCCACCAGATAATTGCGCTGGATAACGTTTTGCGAAACCATCCATTTTTACTAGTTTCAATAGTTCTGTTACTTTTTCTTCTATTACTTCTGCTGAGGGCCTTATACTTTTCTTTCTTACTTTTAAACCGAAAGCGACATTTTCAAATACATTCATATGTTTAAAAAGTGCATAGTGCTGAAAAACAAAACCAACTTGCCTGTTTTTCACGTGAATATTTGTTAAATCTTCTCCATCAAATGAAATAGAACCTTGATCCGCTTCTTCTAGCCCTGCAATAATTCGTAATAACGTCGTTTTCCCAGAACCTGATGGGCCTAATAAAGCAACCAGTTCACCTTTTGGAATATCCAAATGAATGTCTGTCAGCGCTTGAAATGTACCATATTGTTTTGATACATTTTGAATTTGAATACTCACCGCATTCACCCCTTATTGTCGTTTTTCCATTCTCCATTCAATCCAGTTTTTTATAACGAGCGTAAAAACTGCGATGAGTGACATTAAAGTCGCCACAGCGAACGCTGCTGAAAATTGATATTCATTGTACAAAATTTCAATATGAAGCGGCATTGTATTTGTCATGCCGCGCACGTGACCAGACACAACGGAAACGGCGCCGAACTCACCAATAGCCCGGGCATTACATAAAATCATGCCGTATAAAAGGCCCCATTTTATATTAGGTAATGTAACTCGCCAAAACATTTTCCAGCCACTTGCGCCAAGTGATAGAGCTGCTTCTTCTTCACTCTTCCCTTGCGCCTGCATAACCGGGATTAATTCACGCGCAACGAACGGAAACGTAACAAAAATCGTCGCAATGATAATACCAGGGACAGAGAAGATGAGCTTTATCCCGTGTTCCAATAACCATCCGCCAAGAGCCGCACGAGGTGTGAAAAGTAAAACGAATACTAATCCTGCGATAACTGGTGATACAGCAAACGGCAGTTCAATAAGAGATAATAATACTTGCTTTCCTTTAAACTGAAACTTCGTAATAAGCCAAGCTGCCGCTATTCCGAATATCGTATTAAGCGGCACAACGATTAAAGCAACGAGAAGCGTTAATCGAATCGCTGAAAATGCTTCTTGATCTGTTACGGCGGCAATATATACATCAAGCCCGCGTTCAAATGCTTTCATAAAAATTGTCACGAGCGGCAGTAATAGAAAGAGAGATAAAAATAAAACTGTTATCGTAATGAATAGAATTGGTACCAATTTAGATTCTTTTTTAGCTGACATACTTTTTACTATTTTCTTCTCTACTAATGTTGGTTCCATTTTCTCCCCTCCTATTCGCTTTTCAGTTCATGCCTTCTGCTCCAAGTTTGAATCATATTAATAAGTAGTAGGAAAAGGAGAGAAGTAATAAGCATCACAGCCGCTACAGCTGTTGCTCCTGCGTAATCATATTGTTCTAGTTTCGTCATAATCATAAGCGGTGCAATTTCTGTTTTCATCGGCATATTACCAGCAATGAACACGACAGATCCATATTCCCCTAATGCCCGCGCAAAGGCGAGTGAAAAACCAGCAAGTAGAGCCGGGAATATTTCTGGCAAAATGATTTTCACAAATATTTGGAAGCGTGACGCCCCTAAACTAGAAGCTGCTTCTTCTACTTCTTTATCAATACTTTGCAGTACTGGCTGCACCATTCGGACGACAAATGGTAAGCCAATAAACGTCAGTGCAATAATAATTCCTAGCTGGGTAAAAGCTACTTTTATATGAAACACACTAAATATTTTTCCAACCCAGCCGTTTTCCGCATATAACGTTGTAAGTGTAATACCAGCTACAGCAGTCGGAAGAGCGAATGGTAAATCGATTAGTCCGTCTAATAACCGTTTCCCTGGAAATGTGTAGCGAACGAGTACCCAAGCAATTAATAAACCGAAAATGGCATTTACGATTGCCGCTGCAAGTGAAGTTGTGAAACTTACTTGATAGGAATGCAAAACGCGCTCACTCGTTATAACTTGTGCGAACTTCTTCCAGCCTAGCTGCGAAGTTTGAATAAATACGATAGAAAGTGGTATAAGTACGAATAAACTCATATACAGCATTGTAAATCCAAGAGATAATCCAAACCCTGGTAAAACACGCTTCTTCCTCATATAACGTCACCTCATCCCCCCTTATTTTTTATACATTTGATCGAATACGCCGCCATCATTAAAATGCTTTTCTTGCGCTTTTTTCCATCCGCCAAATAACTCATCTACTGTAAATAATTGAACTTTTGGAAATTGTGATGCGTACTTTTCTGCTACTTTTTCATTACGAGGGCGATAAAAGTTTTTCGCCGCAATTTCTTGCCCTTTTTCTGAATACAAATACTCAAGATATCCTTCTGCTACTTTTTTCGTTCCTTTTTTATCAACTACTTTATCTACAACAGCTACTGGCGGTTCCGCAAGTATACTAATCGAAGGCGTTACAATTTCGAATTTATCTTTTCCAAGTTCTTTTTGTGATAACAACGCTTCATTTTCCCAAGCAATTAACACGTCACCAATTCCTTTTTCAACGAAAGTCGTCGTTGCCCCGCGTGCTCCCGAATCTAGTACTTCTACGTTTTTATAAATTTGACTGACAAACTCTTTCGCTTTATCTTCACTATTGTTATATTTCTTCAGTGCGTATCCCCATGCACCTAAATAGTTCCAACGTGCTCCTCCAGATGTTTTCGGATTTGGTGTAATGACAGACACACCTTTTTTCGTTAAATCATCCCAGTCTTTAATCCCTTTCGGATTTCCTTTTCTCACAAGAAATACAATCGTTGATGTATACGGAGTAGAATTATCCGCAAGTCGCTTCTGCCAATCTTCTGCTAGTTGTTTCTTCTTACTAATTGCGTCAATATCATAAGCGAGCGCTAGTGTTACAACATCTGCTTCTAAACCGTCAATGACCGAGCGCGCCTGACTTCCAGATCCCCCATGTGATTGTTTTACATTTACTGTCTGACCATGCTTCTCTTTCCAATACTTCGCAAAGTCTTTATTAAAATCTTGATACAACTCACGCGTCGGGTCATATGAAACATTTAAAAGTTCAACTGTCTTCTTATCTGTACTTCCTTCAGAGTTACTAGTGGATGTTGCCGAACCACAACCCGACAAAAAAACAAATGCTGATAATAAAACACCTGTACTTTTCATTAATGCTGTCTTACTCCACTGTTTCATATATAAAGCCCCCTTAGTTTGTACAATAGAAAAAGGCCCACAATCTATTCACAAAAGTGAACGTTGTGCGCCTTCAGTTTCTCTGATGAGCTTCTATTGTATTCTGTTTGATTTCTTTTTATTTTAATTCCGCAATTCACATGTGTCAACTTGGAATTTCTAATTATCGCTTCTCGGGGGCTTATACAAATATCCCTAACTATTCCCTTTCACCATCAACAACAAATATATGAATAAATCTTTTTTAATCATTATCAATATGAAATTTCCTTTTATATTCATTTATCCATCATAACTATCATATTGATAATGATTATCAATTGGGCGGAAAAATAAAAGCCAATCTTTTTTATTTTCTACATAAATACGCTTTCCGGTTATTTTTAAACAATAAATAATGAGCCGTATGCACTTTTCTCTCTAAATAGTCCAACGAATACGTACTCGATGGATCAACTAAATCCCCAATCGCTCCTGAAAGGTGATCAATTACCTTTTGCAATGTTTCTAAGTTCTTCTTCTCACTCTCCATATTCATTTCATCCATAATGTCACAAATAAGATATTGCACTTTCCGTAAGCGTAATTCCTTCTGCTCCATACATATCCCCTCCGTATTAGTCATATTACGTTTTAAATATATGGACTTATAGCTTAGTCAATTCTAAAAAACAAAAAGATATCCACCTCAAAACATGTAGTCATAGAGATGAATATCTTTATTTTTATACTTGCAATGCCTTCTCTCTCAAAGCTCTTCGCAGTAACTTGCCAGTTGTATTCTTCGGCAATTCTGTTAAAAACTCAATGCTCTTTGGTACTTTATATTTCGCTAAATGTAACGTGCAATAATGCATCAGCTCTTCTTCTGTTACGCTCGTTTGTTTCAGAACGACGAAAGCACGCACTGCTTCTCCTAAGTTTTCATCAGGAACACCGATTACGACAACTTCAGCTACCGAATCATGAGTATATAATACTTCCTCTACTTCACGAGGATATACGTTATAACCGCCAACTAAGACAATATCTTTTTTGCGATCGACGATATAGAAGTAACCTTCTTCATCCATTTTCGCTAAGTCTCCTGTATATAGCCAGCCATCTTTAAGTGTCGCCGCAGTATCTTCTGGCGCATTATAGTAACCCTTCATAACGTTAGGTCCGCGAACAATTAACTCCCCAACTGCACCAACAGGTACTTCTTCCCCAAGTTCGTTCACAATTTTATTTTCTACGTGCCAAATATTTGTACCAATCGAACCTGGTTTACGAGGACGGTCTAACGGATTAAAACAAGTAACTGGTGATGCTTCTGATAAACCGTATCCTTCTGAAACGATAACGTCAAAACGTTTTTCAAAGTTTTTCAGAAGCGCAACAGGCATTGACGCACCACCTGAAATACAAAGGCGAAGTGTCTTCACATCTTCTGCACTTGCTTCTTCAAATAAATATAAGTAATTGTACATTGTCGGTACACCCGCAAAAATCGTTGGTTCATATGTACGACAAATACGGAATACTTCTTTCGGACTAAACTTCGGTAACATTAAAATTGTCGCACCATTAACAATCGGTGCATTTACTGCGACTGTTAAACAGAACACATGAAACATCGGTAGTGCCGCAACGACGCGATCATCAGCAGTATATTGTAAATATGATGCAACATCGCTAGCGTTACTATATAAATTTTTATGTGTTAACATAGCGCCTTTTGGCTTTCCAGTTGTACCTGAAGTGTATAAAATAACAGCTACATCTTCTTCATCTAGTTCAGGACCCTCGTAAGTTAAATCTCCAGTTCCTACAAAACTAGTAAACGTTTTCATTTTTTCGGTTTCTATATGGTTAAAATCTGATGAGGTTTCGCATATGATGATATTTTCAAGTGAAGGAAGTCTTGTTGTAAGAGATTGTATAACAGGTAGAAGGACGTCGAGTACGATGATTGTTTTTACATCTCCATTTTGTAAAATGTAATGCATTTCGTCTGCTGTATAAATTGGATTAATCGGAATGACAGTTGCTCCGGCTTTCATCGTTCCGTATAAACCGACTAAAAAATGTGGTGAATTTCCAACAGCTAATGCGACATTGTCCCCTTTTCCAATGCCCATTTTTGCTAAATTGCTAGAAAACCTAGTGACCACTTTGTTTAATTGGTCATATGAGACCGACTGATCCATAAATATGTATGCCGGTTTATCCCCCTTATTTTTTGCTGTTTCAGCCAAAGATTGAACGAGATTCACACAAATCCCACCTTTATAAAATTTAGAATATTTAAAAATTCTAAATTAATTATATTAAAAGAAAATTAAAGTAGCAAGTGATATTC
>NZ_JBHWYR010000120.1:0-9418 GCF_042728695.1 Bacillus sp. NPDC060175 | reverse complement strand
CTATATAATTATACATTTAAATAAAAAGATTTAAAAAGTGTTTAAAAATTATTTAGCAACTAATGTGATTTTGGGAGATAAATAAGGAGGAAGAAAAAATATTATAGATCTATAGATTGAGAGGAATATAGAGAAAGCTTTTGTTAAAAACTTAGATGGCTGCAGCAATCTGTGTAATAAACGATTTGATTTTAAAAAGACTTTTAAACATCTGGGCTAAAATGATACACTATAATCTACGTTATTTTAGAAATGAATAGAGGGATTTATATGATAGATAAAATTAAAAATGTTGTAGAGGATATGTATGAAGATGAAGCAAAACATTTACTTCAAAGTATTCTAATACAGTTAGATGTATTAGACGGGAATTATAGCGAAGATATGATAAAAAATTTAACGAGTATCCCTAAGCAATTGACGAGTCATACAACTCAGGAAAAGAATTTAGAAGAAAGCACACACATTCATATTGCCTTTGATGATTCAACTGCCGGATGTTTAAAATATATGTTGAAACAAGAAGGATTACACGAGGAGAGTGTTGTTTCATACTCTGAATTCTTTTCAATTGGTCCCATACATCAATTACATACGAATGAAGGTCAATTAGCAAGGGCACAGTGGTTATTAAATAACTTAACTTCTTATGATTGTTATTTTGAAGAAGAGTATTTACCAAGATTTAAGGATACTTTAGAAGAGCTACATTCAATTCCGAATGAAACACCGATTACCGTTTGGAAGGCGGATAATGCCCATGAGCACGTAGGGCTTTGTTTTGTAATTGCGCAATTAAAAGATAAGAAAAATATTCGTGTTATGAATACTTCTGAAGCGAGTAAAGAAATATTAAAACAAGATTATGATATCCGTGGAACTGGAGAATTATCTCCTGAAAGTTTAGCTCTTTTCCAAAAAAGTTTTGTGGAATTTCCGTATTTAACTGAAGAGAAGCGAATGAAGTTTTCACATGAGTGGGATAGATTATCGCAAAGCATGGAGTTTTTAAGAGTTTGGAAAGACGATGAAGTGCATTCTGTACAAGAAGGTTATTTTGATCAATTCATTATTGAGTGTGCGAAAAATGTAGGAGCAGATAAAGAGTTTTATAAAGCTCCGAGAGTAATAGGTGAAGTTCTTGGCCTTGTGGAGCAATTAGTTGGGGATACTTTCTTAGAGTATCGCTTGAAAGAATTAATTAAGCAAGAAGTATTTGAATATGAAGGTTCATTAGATCAAATGCGTTTTTATAGTGTGAAGTTAATAAAATAAAAAATATATCTTGTTTATAAAAAAGCTCGTATTTTAAAAATACGAGCTTTTTTTCAGATGAATTTAGGCTATACATAAGCTTCCTATGAATGGCGTATCACATATGAATGTTAAAAGGAACAAATGAAAAGAAGGTGATTTGTTAATATGTATAACCAACAAAATTATCCATATGATCAAACGATGTATTATAATCCACAACAATACGGATATGAACCTGATATCGAAGTTAGAGAGGTTGAACTAGAAGATTATAGACCAGATGATGCGGAAGATGCTCCAACGTCACCACCACCGTCACAAGCTCCGTCTTTACCATCCACATTTGCTTCTCCTGCACAAGCGGGCAATATGAAATCATGGATGTGTAACTGTTTAGGGAGATGGGGCTATTTACGTTTACATCGTCCTGGTCCATTCGGAAGAGATTTATGGTTCTTTCCGACAGAAGTAAGAAGAAGTGGGGTATCCGGCTACACTTGGCAAGCTGGTCGCCGCCGCAAAGTAAGTTATCGATATCAACAAATTAGTAATTTTATGTGCTTCGCATAATAGGAAGTGAGAGAGTAGAATAATTTTACTCTCTCACTTTTTTATTTTTCAATATACGAAGTAAGATTTTAATTAAAAATTTACAATTTTCTAGTTTTTATTGAAGTATAATTCAAATGTTGGGTTGATTTACACAAATAATTGAGAGTGAGGGAATGCAATGTCAATAAAAAATAAGGTTGGCCAAAAAATAGAAGATGGCATTAATTTAGCTTCTGCTCAGTTTAAAGAAGATGCTTATGAAATTTATAAAGAGTCGCGAAAAATACAACCTATATTATTTGTTAATAAAGTCGAGATTGGTACAGAATGGCTCATTACAAGATATGAAGATGCTCTGCCACTTTTAAAAGATAATCGCTTAAAAAAAGATCCAAATAATGTTTTTTCTAAAGATACAATGAACATGTTTCTTTCTGTTGACAATAGTGATCATTTAACAACGCATATGTTAAATTCGGACCCACCTAACCACAGTCGTTTACGATCTTTAGTTCAAAAAGCTTTTACAACAAAGATGATTTCACAATTAGACGGAAGAATTCAGAGAGTAGCGGATGATTTAATAAATGAGATAGAGCGAAAAGGTACATTAAATCTTGTGGATGATTATTCATTCCCATTACCGATTATTGTAATAAGTGAGATGCTTGGAATTCCAAAAGAGGATCAAGCGAAATTTAGAATTTGGTCTCATGCTGTCATTGCATCGCCAGAAACACCTGAAGAAATAAAAGAAACCGAAAAACAACTATCTGAGTTTATTACATATCTTCAATATATAGTTGATGTAAAACGGAAAAATCCAAAAGAAGATTTGGTTAGTGCGTTAATACTTGCAGAAAATGAAGGGCATAAACTTAGTGCTCGAGAGCTATATTCAATGATCATGTTATTAATTGTAGCCGGACACGAGACGACAGTGAATTTAATAACAAATACGGTATTAGCACTTCTTGAAAATCCGAAGCAATTACAATTATTAAAAGATAATCCGAAATTAATTGATTCAGCTATTGAGGAAGGATTGCGTTATTATTCTCCAGTTGAGGTGACAACTGCAAGATGGGCGGCTGAGCCGTTTCAAATTCACGAACAAACAATCCAAAAAGGAGATATGGTTATTATCGCATTAGCTTCAGCAAACCGTGATGAAACAGTATTTGAAAACCCAGAAGTATTTGATATTACACGAGAAAATAACCGTCATATTGCCTTTGGGCATGGTAGTCATTTCTGCCTAGGAGCACCACTTGCTAGGTTGGAAGCAAAGATTGCTATTACTACTTTGTTTAAACGGATGCCTGAAATACAAATAAAAGGCGATCGTGAAGATATTAAATGGCAAGGAAACTATTTAATGCGTTCTTTAGAGGAATTGCCTTTGACTTTCTAGAATAGTTAAAATGAGACATGCATACATTGAAAATGTTTTACATAGAGTATGTATGTGTTATTTAAATTCGAAACGGAAGGGTGAAAACATCCCAATGATCAACTAATTCTATTTGCAAGAGATCTTCGTTAAAAAACGAAATATTCTTCTGAATAGGATTAGTATGTACATGTATAGAAAAGGGATGTGTTTCGCACTGCGAATATATAGTCTTTTCATATGATTTGTGCTGCCTCCTGTTCAGAACACGAAATAGGAGGCTTTTTTATGTCGACGACTGTAGAAACGAAACAAAATCATGGGGTATCGGAAGTATTAAAAAATCGATTTGTGCAAGGTATTCTCGCATCGGCATTATTTTTACAAATTGGAATATGGGTTCGAAACTTTGCAGTATTGCTGTATGTAATGGAAATGACAAAAGGTGATGCATTCGCAATTTCCATGATTTCAGTTGCTGAATTTGCTCCGATTTTCATTTTTTCCTTTATTGGTGGAACTTTTGCTGATAGGTGGAAGCCGAGGAGGACAATGATATGGTGTGAAACGTTAAGTTCTATTTCAGTATTCGCTGTATTAATTACACTTATGTTTGGAACGTGGAAAATTGTGTTTTTTGTGACGCTAATTTCTGCAATCCTTTCGCAGTTTTCTCAACCATCTGGAATGAAATTGTTTAAACAACATTTATCGACGGAACAAATTCAATTAGCAATGTCTATATATCAAACGATATTTGCAATTTTTATGGTGTTAGGACCAATTCTCGGAACATTTATTTTTCATAGTTTTGGAATTTATATTTCAATCATCATAACAGGTATCGCGTTTTTACTTGCCGCAGGTGTATTGTTATTTCTTCCGAAAGATCTTGAAAACGAAGCAGCAAAGAAAGATATCACTTTGTTACAGGAAATGAAGGATGGTGTTAAGTACGTCAAAAAGAAAAAAGCATTAACCTTACTTGGTCTATGTTTTATGGCAGCAGGACTAGGTATAGGCTTAATTCAGCCACTAGGTATATTTATTGTGACTGAGCAGTTAGGGTTATCAAAAGAGAGTTTACAATGGTTACTAACAGTAAATGGAGCGGGGATGATTGTTGGTGGAGCTTTAGCGATGGTATTTGCGAAAAACGTTGCGCCGCAAAAAATGTTAATCGTAGGTATGCTAGGCCAGGCTATTGGAATTGGTATAATTGGTTACTCCACAAATTTATGGGTGACACTTACGGCACAACTTTTTAGTGGGTTAGCTCTACCGTGTATTCAAATTGGGATTAATACGCTCATTATTCAAAATAGTGACACGGATTTTATTGGTCGCGTAAACGGTATTTTAAGTCCACTATTCACCGGTTCAATGGTAGTAACGATGAGTATTGCTGGTTCATTAAAGGAGATGTTCTCATTAAGCACGATGTATGAGGGAACGGCTCTACTATTTATAATTGGATTATTGTTTATTTTACCTATATACAATTTAAAGCCAGTAATAGCAGTAGAAAGTGAAATGAATGGTAAAGGAAGTGCTGTGCAACATGAATCCTAATCCAAATGTTAAATACCCAATTGAAGGAAATCAAAACGTTCATTTTATAAAAAATACAATAACGAAATCTAATATACTCGTTGGTGACTATTCTTATTATGATGCGAAACATGGGGAAACATTAGAAGATCGAGTATTATATCATTATGAATTTATCGGAGATCGTCTCTTCATTGGGAAGTTTTGCTGTATTGCATCTGGAGTTACCTTTATTATGAACGGAGCAAATCATCGAATGGATGGATTTTCAGCTTATCCGTTTAATATTTTCGGAAATGGGTGGGAGAAGTTTACACCAGATTTGTCTGATTTACCGTATAAAGGAGATACAGTTGTAGGAAATGACGTTTGGATCGGTATGGATACAACGATTATGCCCGGAATTAAAATAGGAGATGGTGCAATCATTGCAGCGAAATCTGTTGTGACTAAAGACGTCGCACCATATACAATCGTTGGTGGTAACCCTGCAAATAAAATAAAAGAGAGATTTTCAAATGTAATAATAGACGAATTATTGCAGATTCAATGGTGGAATTTCGATATTGAAAAAATAACCGAAAATATTGATTCTATTGTAGGTGCGGATATAGAATCATTAAGAAAGCTAAAAAGAAAATAAAAATGCATAGCAAAGAGTATCATACCTCCGGATTTTGTTAATGATAAAAGAACAAGGAGGTGTGATACTATGGCACAAGATGTACTATGCGAAGTGAATAACTGTAAATTCTGGAGTAACGGTAATAAATGTAGTGCAGATGCGATTTATGTAGTAAGTCATAAAGGAAAACAAGCATCTACAACGGAAGAAACAGATTGCAAAACTTTCGATCCAGAAGTGTAAATTTTTGAAGGGTAGCCAAATCGTGGTTGCCCTTTTATTAATTATAGTATTGATAATAAATCTCATTTTCATTCATTGTTTTTAACTTTTCTTGTTATTTTTTTATATTTTCTTCATAAGTGATGTAATCCAATGTAATTCATGTTCAATACGTGACTTAGTAAATTCAACAACTTCTGTAATAAAAGGTGAGACAACGTCAAGGGATTGGATTGCTGTAAGTTGTTCTTGAAGCACGTTTTGGCGCGTAGTCAAAATTTCTTTTCTAGCCTCGTAATCAAGTTTTTCGAAGAGCGCGATACGCACAAGGAATTCAGCATTGTTTGTCGCAATTTTTTCGGGAAACTCTCTTAGCATTTCATAAAAAATTTCTTCTCCTGTTTCTGTTATGGCGTACATATTTCGGTTTGGTTTTCCGATTTGTTGATGAACTTCTTTCGTTATTGCACCCATATCTTCAAAACGCCGAAGAGTGGGATAAAGCATGTTATGGTTTAATTCAAAATTATCACCTAAACGATTTTGGATATTTTTCTTTATTTCATAGCCGTGTTTTGGTCCTGTCGTTAATTCAGCTAGTAGTAAAATATCAACGTACATAGTAATCCCCCTAATATGTTTCTCAAGTTCTCATTTGAAAATTTCAGCTCTCTATATGTTAAAATAACATATGTTAGTCTATACATCTTTGTAAAACATACCTATCACTTTTTATTGTAAAAGAAAAGGGAGGAAAGAACTATGACTTCACCTGAAAATGTTATTTTAGTTCATGAAATTTCAAAGCTGAAAACAAAAGAAGAGTTATGGAATCCTTATGATTGGTATCAGTATATGAGAGACAATCACCCTGTTTATTATGATGAAGAACAAGACGTATGGAATGTGTTTCTGTATGAGGATGTGAACCGTGTTTTATCAGATTTCCGCTTATTTTCAAGTAGAAGGGAACGTAGACAATTTTCAATACCACCTTTAGAAACGAGAATAAATATAAATTCTTCTGATCCCCCAGAACATCGTAATGTACGTTCAATTGTTTCGAAAGCATTTACTCCTAGAAGTTTAGAACAATGGAAACCCCGTATACAAGCCATTGCAGATGAACTTGTAAAAAATATAGAAAAGTATGATGAAGTTAACATTGTTAATCAATTTGCTGCACTTTTACCTGTTACCGTTATATCAGATCTATTGGGAGTACCAACTACAGACCGTAAACAAATTAAAGAATGGTCTGATATTTTATTTATGCCGTATAGTAAAGAAAAATTTAATGATCTGGATGCGAAGAAAGGAGTTGCTTTAAATGAATTTAAAGATTACCTTCTCCCGATTGTTCAGGATAAAAGATATCATTTAACAGATGATATTATTTCGGATTTAATTCGAGCGGAGTACGAAGGTGAATGGTTAACAGATGAAGAAATTGTAACTTTTTCATTAGGACTATTAGCCGCTGGGAATGAAACAACGACAAACTTAATTATTAATAGTTTTTATTGTTTCTTAGTGGATTCACCTGGAACATATAAAGAATTAGAAGAAGAACCAAGGTTGGTTCCAAATGCGATAGAGGAAGTATTACGCTACCGCTTTCCTGTTACATTGGCTCGGAGGATTACTGAAGACACAAATATATTTGGACCTTTAATGAAAAAAAATCAAATGGTGGTTGCATGGGTCAGTGCAGCAAATTTGGACGAGAAGAAATTCTCACAAGCTTCTAATTTTAATTTACACCGAATAGGGAATGAAAAGCATTTAACGTTTGGAAAAGGTCCTCACTTTTGTTTAGGCGCACCGCTTGCACGTCTTGAAGCTGAGATTGCATTAACTACCTTTATAAACGCTTTCGAAAAAATAGAGTTATCTCCATCTTTCAATTTAGAAAAATGTATATTGGAAAATGAACAAACATTAAAACACTTACCTATTCGCTTAAAAACTCAATAAAACGTTCAGCAAGGTACATTTTTTGTACCTTGTTTTTTATTTCTCAATTGTAAAATTTTAGTGTGTTTTATAGTATGGAGGTGTGTGGAAAAAGAGTAGAGGGGGATGCTTATGTTAACGTGCAATGGGAGTAAGACGTTTCAAACATTTATTAAAGCTGTAACTGATTTAATAGATAGTAATTTATTGGAAGAGCAAATCGTGTGTGAAATTGAAAAATTACTGGAAGAACTTTTAGAAAAGAAAACATGGCTTCCGTTAGAGAAACAGAAAGCGAATTCCGCTCAATATGCACGACACTTACTGTATGAAGATCCATTAAAACGTTTTGAAGTGCTAGCACTTGTATGGAAAAATGGACAAGCTACACCACTACATGATCATGATGGTGCTTGGGGAGTTGAAGGAGTTTTTTCCGGAAGGATAATGGTTCGAAACTTTTTACAAACTAAGCAACTCGGAAATTCACTATTTTATTTAACACATACAGGGAATATTTATTTGGGAGAAGGAGAAACAGATAAAGTAATCCCACCGGCTGATTGTCATATTCTCGAAATTGGTAAACACGAAAGCGTTGTCACTATCCATGTTTACGGAAAGCAGTTAGAAAAGTTTAAAGTATTTATCCCAACTAAAGAAAAAAATGTGTACATTTGTGAGACGAAATATATTACTTATAATTCATAGTGTAAAATGCAGAGCTTTCTTTAAATTAGAAAAGCTTTGCATTTTATATTTTATTTAGTAATATTTCTTGACCTGAAACGCTTTTCATAAATTATAAATAAGAAGTACTTAACGAGCTCAATATGAAAACGATACCTTTTTGTTAAATAGATCTCGTGTATTTATAGAAAGTGGTGAAGAAATAATGAAATTAATAGCAATTGACTTAGATGGGACCCTTCTTTCCGGTAATAAAATGATTAGCAAAGAAAATGCAGAAGCAATTCGAAAATGTCAGGAAGCAGGACATGTTGTGGCTATTTGTACAGGACGTTCGATCATTGATATTGAACGCTTATTGTTAGAAGTTAATTTAGACTGTCCAATCATTGCGGAAAATGGTGCCCTTATTTATACAGATAAGAAAATGATGAAGAGATATCCAATTCAAAATATGCAGGCACTTGAGATTGTAGAATATCTTGAAGAGAATGGCTTGTATTATCAGCTTTATACTAATAAAGGTGTGTATGTACCGGATTATGGCGTAGAGAGTGTGCGTAATGAAATCGAGTATGTGAAGAATACAAAAGAAAATTTCGATTTGAAAGAGTTAGAAACGATTGCTGCATTATATCTTGAGCATACAGCATTTCATAGTGCAGAAAGTTGTAAACCAATTGTAGAAATGGATATACATGTGCATAAACTTTTACCGTTTTCTTATGACATAGAGAAATTAAAAAAATTAAAAGAAACGTTTCTGCATAATACGGATTTAGCTATTACATCTTCCTATTGGCATAATTTAGAGATTAATCATCGAGATGCTCAAAAAGGAAATGGATTATATACTTTAGCAGAACATCTTAATATTCCAGTTGAAAACACTGTAGCAATAGGCGATGGCTTAAACGATGTTTCTATGATGGAGAAAGCAAATATATCAATTGCAATGGGAAATGCAGTTGAAGAAATAAAAGCGATGTGTCAATACGAAACGTTAACAAATGAAGAACATGGTGTCGCACATGCTTTAAATAAATATGTAATGTAATAAAAAAAGAAAAAAAGACTCCAAATAGATTCTTTTTTTCTTTTTATTAGGGGTAAGGTATTCTATGAGATTCATAGAATCCTTATTACACCTCATTATATAGAATATATTGGAA
>NZ_JBHWYR010000119.1:0-9463 GCF_042728695.1 Bacillus sp. NPDC060175 | reverse complement strand
TTCGTACAGCTAAATCTATTCTTTCAGGAATAGAAGCGATGCATATCATTAAAAAAGGCCAACTTATTTTACGGGACAAGTCTGTCCAAAATGAAGTGAAGTTTATTCATCAACTATTCGGAATGGTTGCATAAGAATAGATTCCATTAGGAATCTATATACCTCTTTCAAATAAATACAATCTTTGCACCAGAACCCTTTTTATCTCGAAACCGTATTTTCGATAAAAATCCACTGCATCATTATCCGTCTCAGCATAAATCAATGAATATTTATTAGAGACATAATTAATCATAGTACTACCAATACCTTTACCTCGTTGAAATGAAGATACTGCAATATGCTTAATTTCACACTCTTTTACACTATTAATTTCAATACCCATACAGCCAACGATTTCTCCTTCAAGTTCAAAACTATATAATTTTCGGTTTAATAACTTTAAATATTTTTTCGTATTCTTTCTCAATTTTAAAATCTGATGTAGCAAAGGATAAGAGCTTCCTAATAGATGGATGAATCGTATTCGAATTAACTTCTTTCATAAGCATCCCCTTTAAATCTTCCTATTCATTAGATAATTCTTTACTTAAACATAATTTCGTTTTTAAGCCAACAACTTCTGTTAAGATTAAGTGAATTTCTTCATAATCTTTTTTATATTTTAACACAAATATCTATTCCAAATGAGTCCCACAAACGACCGTTTTCAGTGATTTGAATGTAAAATACTGGGCAAAAGTTTACATTCGGTTTTATTAGAAAAACAAAGAGAACTTGTAGTAATTACTACTGTAGGTTTCGAATAAAGTTTGATTATTTTTATTCAACTACAGCTCCCCGATAGTTATTTTTGAATATAGTTCACTATCTAAAGATACTTCACCTACTTACAACAAACTTCTACTATCCCATCGCTGTCAGCAGAACCATAATTCCATTAGTTAGGCCATGAATGATAACTGAAGGCCAAATTGAATTGGTTCGTTCATACGCCCATGCAAAGACTATACCACTCAAGAAGTTTACAGGCATCGCATTATAAGTTGGAATGTGGACAATGGTAAAAATTAATGAGCTTAGAAAAATAGCCCCCATCATACCAAAACGTGTACGTAGCCATCGATATAAAAAACCACGATAAAATATTTCCTCATATATTGGTGAAATGACCGCCGCAGAAATAAAAGCAATAAGAACAGTAAAGAAATTTACGTTTTGCTGTATCGCCTCAGTTTTGCTGTTCTCATAAGAATTACCTATAAAGCTAGTAAGTACCATAACTATTACATCACCAACCAGTAATATAATAGTTAGAAAGACAATAAATTTCCAATCCTTTATAGAGAATGACCTGATTCCTACTTCACTCCAAGAAAGTTTCTTTGGACGAAGGATCATAAAATACACACCTGAAACTAAAACAATCGCTATTGTTAATCCTATTAAAGTTCCTGAATATAGCTCATTATCAAACCACTGAGAATAAATTGGCTTTACTAAGAATTTTATGCATCCTATAACAAATACAAATTCGAGTAGCATCATTAATAGAAATTCTTTTAATCCCCAAGGGTCTTGGTCCTTCCAATTCATGTCCTTTTTCTTCATTCATCATTCCTCTTTCTTTGTATGATATAACCTAACTATAATAGGTGACGTAACGTCACTTACAACCTTTATTTTCAGGGGGAATTAAATAAATCGATGGATTACAGGAGGATATGCATCCAAATGACTTTATTTCACTCCCACAATAAAAATACCCCTTTAGATATGATTACCTAAAGGGGTAAAGCATTGCGACTTTATTTCAAATCTACATAAATCCTTAGAGATCTCTTCAAAAATAAGAAACTTTTACAATATCACTCTCCCGTATTATCCTTTCTCTGGATAGCCTTCCAATCATTGTGCAAGACTCCCATAACAATAACATCGAATCTTTTTCCGTCCCGATATACTACCGACCTTTTTCTACCTTCCTGTTGAAAACCAACCTTTTCGTACGCCTTTATTCCACCTTCGTTATACTCAATCACTTCCAAACCAACTCGATCCAAATTTAATTCATGGAAAGCATAACGAAGTATCAGCTTCAAAGCATCTGATCCGTAACCTTTATTTCGATTAGAGGATTCTCCAATCCCTATGGACAAGAGTCCCGTACGGTTGTTCCATTCAATACTATGAATAGCAACAAATCCAATTAAACGATCTTTATCAATTGTTCTTAGTCGGAAATACACTTCATTTAAGTCCGTTTTTCCTTCTGAAACCAATTGTTCTTTAGTTTTAGGAAGGGCTATTTCTGTATCTACATTACGAAGATATTCAGAATCTTCTCCCCACCTCAGCATAATTTCAACGTCTTCTTCTCTAGGTAATGAAAGTTTTACACTATTCCCATAAAAAAGATTAGAATTAATAGTTGTCATATGAATCTCCTTAATACTAGTTAGTTTTATATACCTCACCGTTATGTGATAAATCTCTAACCGTACGCAATACCTCAGCCCCTTAATTTTCAGATAATTTATTAAATTTTTAGCAATAAAATTACTTCTGTTATTTTTATATATTTACATAACCTTCGAAAGCGGAAGTAGAATGATTTTAATTATTCCACTCACTTCTTAGTAGAGAATAACTGATAACATCGTTCGGATAATTATTTTGATACATGTATTCTCTTAATACTCCATCTTGTTTAAAACCAAATTTTTGTATCGATCTATGTGAGGCGACATTATCTGTAAAGATAATTGCACCAATCCTATTTAAATCCCATTCATTAAATCCATATGTAATAACAGTTCTCACGGCTTCCGATATATATCCTTTTCTCCAATAATCCGGATGAATCTCGTAGCCTATTTCTGTACGTTTATGTTGAGGACTCCAAGCATGAAACCCTACTGTTCCGATGAATTTATTTTCTGTTTTTGTAACAATCCCCCATCGAATTCCTCTTTTATCATGAGAAGTACGCTGAAAGTTCTCGACAAGAGTCTCGGCTTCCTTTAAATCTTTAAAAGAATTCATACCATAAAATCGTGTTACATCGTCACTTGAAAAGTAATCAAAAATAGCTTTTGAGTCCTCTTTTGTAATTTCTCTTAGTATTAATCTTTCTGTTTCTAGAACTGGAAATGACATAATAGTTACTCCTCCTTTGTATTCAGTATATTTCGCCATGAATATATTTAAATCCTATGTAAAAAATAATGAATAGAAATGCCGTTCTGGGGGTGCTACAAATTGTTAGCTTGATAGCGATGGGGTAGCACCAACTAAACGCGAATTTCGTAAGCTAAGCGATTTTTCACATAGAAAAAGCCGATTTCCTGTACGTTAGGAACCGACTTTTTTAGAGTGGCTTGTTCAACTAAAGCTCCTCGATAAGACATAACCCCTCTGTCCCATAGTAGATAAAATCCTAATAACAAGAATTCCCCTATGTTTAGTCATTAAAAACCCACACTTTAAACTTTTTATTTTGTTCTAGTAGTTTCCAACCTGTCTTGTAAAAATATTGATTAAATTCGCAATCAGTTGGACATAGTGCAACGATAGGTAAATCATTTATAGTTTTTAACATCTTTTTTAACAAGCCTTGGCCACGATAGATCTCGCTTATAGCAAATTGATATAGAGAAATGGTGTTTGATGTTTTTTTTCGGTAAAATCGAAATGCTCCTACTACTTGACCATTAACTGTCGCCACTATCATTTGTTTTCTTCTTATAGCTGCTTTAATCCCAAGAGGACATAAAAACTCTTCAGAATAAACTTCACTATTGTTACCATCTAAATTTTCTTTGAAGAAAGACACAACTTTAGGGATATGGGTTATATCAACTAATGCTATCTGCATACTTCGCCCCTTTAAGGTTTCTTAGGACATAAGAGATTTATATATTTCCCCTATAATCCCTTCCATTTGATGAACACCTAATTCTGCATTTGTCATGATCACTGCACCTTTTTCTAAATACGGAAACGCCACCATCATACATTGAAAACCTACTCCCCAACCGAGTGATGTAATTTCTAATTCTTTTTTAGAACCTTCTAGAAACACACTTAATCCAGTCCAATTCTTACCTCTTTGTGGGGTTATCATTTCTTTTGCTATATTTGCCGATATACCAACCTTACTTTCTCCTTTTACAGCATTTATCAATTCAAGGACTAATTTGGCTAGATCTAAAGAGGTTGTCCATAGCCCAGAAGCAGCTGGATATGGATATATAGGATATTTTCCATTCACCAATTCACCGTTTCTGTTATGACCACAAGAAAAATCATTTCTATCCATTTCTAAAGGTGTTGTGTTTAATTTGCTATTTTTCATTCTTAATGGTTCAAATATAAGTTCGTTCATAACTCGATGAAACGGTCTTCCAGTTACATCTTCTATTAGTTGCTGGATAATACAAAAACCTGCATCTGAATAGTGGAATTCACTCTCAGGTTCATATTTCACTTCAATAGGATTTTTACAATAAAGAGTTTTTCCCTCTAATAATTCAACCATCGAAGGGACCTCCGTAACTAAATTAAGCTCAATGAAACTATTTTCAGGATCAATAATCCCAGATTGATGGCTAAGCAAATTTCGTAATGTAACTCTTTTATTTTTAGTTAAATCATTTTCAGGCACCTTCCACGATACAAGTTTTTTGTTTATATCCTCATCTACATCAAGAATTCCTTGCTCAGTTAGTTTCATAACAAGCATTCCTGTTAGAAATTTGCTAATTGAACACGCACTAAAAATAGAATCTATATTTACATTTTTATCGCTTCCTACCTCCAGTATGCCGTAATTTTCTGTACTACTAATTTGACCATGATCAATTAATGTAATACTTAAACCTGGCACATTATAATGTTTCATTCGTTCCTTAATGGTTATATTTTTTAATTTCATAGTTATCCCCCTCGTATATTAGTACCACTAATATAAGCTTAACACGAATATACGTTCTGTTGTATGTATTTGGAAAATAAATTTATGTCCAATTGGGGTACTGACGCATGTCCATCAAGCTAGTAAAAATAAATAAACCAAAATAGTAAAATTGACATCCCCAGAGTAAAAATGTAAAAAATTATTGTTTTTGGGGCAGCATAAAACCTTAGCTTGATAGCGATGGGGTACTGACGACAAAACGCGGATATTATACGCTAATACATTATTTGGAAATAAAAACCCTGAATTTTCTACGATAAGCAGAAGAATCAGGGTTTCTATAAAGCCTTATTGTTTAATAATTTTTTAATTTACAAGTAATGTCATCTTAAGCTAACGCTTCCTTTAAGTACATATTTTCACAATATCACCAAAGCAAAGGTTGCTACAAAAAGACTAAACATTTCGTTTCTCATATTCGAAGGGTTCTTCACACGAGTAAATTTCATGGAAAAAACCTTTATACGGAATATCGTCCTCCAAGCATTTTATGAGATACGACAACTCCTCATCACACTCCGGTTCTTCACCATTGTTCCGCATTACCTCAAATGCATCTACAATACCTTCCATGAGGGTTACTTGGATAAATAAGGGCAACTTATCCAATATTGAATTTTCGATTCTGGTCTCGGATTTATATCCCTCGAGGACTGTTTCAAAGTAATTATCCATGAACTTTTTCCGTTTACCGGCATCTGGTTCAAATTGTATCCAGCCAACTCCGTGTGTCCAAAGACCTGCCAAATCAAACATATACCAACAGTAACAGGAATTATCGAAATCATATACGGTAATTTGCCCGGTATCAAAATCTATCGAATAATTCCCATCATTGTAATCAAAATGGACCATACCGAAAGACTCACGGTTCCTGTCCAATCCTTCTAAGGTTTTAAGGAGGTCTAACAGCTTCTCCTTCAGAAGAGGTAACGAATAGGGTATCAGTTTCTCAATATATTCAGCATTGTATTTGTCAAAAAAACTATACCGGCTATGGACTGGAGTATATCCTTTTGATAATTGGTGCAGTTTCCCCAAGACTTTACCGCAATTATAATAATATTCGGTAACTGGAACTCCTTCCCGATATCTATAATTATTTTCCACAAGCATTTTTCCCTTAGCCTTTTGAAACAAGCAAATAAAAAAAGTATGATTATTATGAGTTATCTCTTCCAGCAAATTCCCCTTCCGGGAGTTGACTACATCCGAAACACTTCCGCCATGTTCGAATAAATACCTGATATACTCAACTTCACTCTGAAAATCCTCACGGATTCTGTCATTTAAGTAGGCGATTCTGAGTATTTTTGCGTCGGTGCCCTTTTTCTCACAGGTATAAACGACATTGCGCCCTCCAATATGCGCCTTAACCGGCTTGATTTCATAACCTTCCAACCCGTACAACTCTGATATTAATGGAAGTAAATATGCATCACCGATTTTAACAACCTCGTTATAAATCATAAATTTCCTCCTAATTTTTTATATTGGTTAAAAGTATTCTATAAATTCTAACACGCCCCTTTTTGCTATTGAAAAAACTTTTTGGCAAATAATTGCTTCTTGAACTATACTGACTTTAGTTTAAGTTCAAATATTCATAACTCTACTTCTACATTAACATAAATATCCAATTTACCCCTATAAAGATAGAACCAAAAACGACCGTTTATGGAACATCTTAGGTTTATGAAATTCGTAGTTATTTTTTAAATTCAACTATCACATGATTCTTTACTATATCTTTTTAAAAAAAACATTGTTATTAAAATTATAATACCTACGCTCAAACCAAGTAATTGATCTAGTGCAATTACATTACGCAAAACCCAACGGAAAATAAATCCAAAACCAAATACACATACACACATAAAACCAAAATAGTTTAACCCTTTATACACATCATTCACTCTCATCTCCCCCCCTTAACTATATTTTACCATTTTAAACGCTGCTTAGCGTACGAACTTCGCGTTATGTTGGTGCTATCCCATGTCCATCAACTTAAGATTTTAAGACATCCCCATAACGAGAATTTTACCTTTTTACATATATTTATTTATGAGAATTCGGCTCATTTTTTCCGTTTTGGGAAGCAATCAATTTCTTAAATCCATGGCGATGTGGCCATGCAAGACCATTATAAAAAAGCTCAGAGCTAAAACTCCGAACTTTTTTACGTGCTAGTTACTTTATGATTAACCCTATAAATGCCAATGTTATTTAAGATTTTCTCCACAAGAATTAAATTAATTATCTTTAAACTGCACTTCTTCCGTAGAACCTTTCAGCGATGATTACATGACACAGAATTACGTAGCAGAGGAACAAGCTAAGGCGTTTGACCATTTAAATGGTATTGAACTTAAATCCCAGGAAGAACTAAGCGTTATGAAAAATGCGATCAGCGACTTCCCTATCGACTTCATGACTACTAAATATGTGTATGAAGAACAGATAAAAGCTATGAACAAGCAGTAATAAGATACTATGTTGTTCATTTTTTCCTGATCGAAAATATGGATAAATACGTTAAAGAAATATTTGTATGGGAGTCCAATACATATTATTAAAGTTAAGGTGGTTCAAGTCAGAGAAAGGCACCTTATGGTGTCTTTTCTTTATTTCCAAAAAGGGGATCGACAGCATTTCGGAAAAAACACGCTAAGAACATGCAAGATTTTATACAGATTTTCGGCTAATACAATAACAAACGAGAGTCCTAAAATCCATGTCAGGATAGGAATGTATAAAAGGATGAATAGAGTTATAGAAAATAAAAAAGAGAATTCCTCCCGAGAGTAAGGATTCGTCTTTGTATTGCTACCAATAATGAGACGTTATGTTAACTTAATAAGAATATTTGTTCATAAGCAAAATTAAAAAGAGTAACAATATGTTACTCTCATCAAAAAAATCAAACCAATGTTTTCTAAATTATGCTCCAAACACAGTCATTCTAACTCTCGAAATTTCGCTTTCTTAATTAAGTTTGCTATTTTTTTCTTTAAATCCTTTGTTGATTAAATCCTCTGTTGATCGTATTACTTGTACATCTTTTGGAAGTTCACTTTCATCAATTTCTTTATACGTTATATTTCCATCTTTATCTTTATCTTCAATAATAAATTGTACTTTATCTGTGATAGATGTCTCTTCTTTTTTATCTGTTTCTACACCCTCTGTTGATTGTACTTGTACATCTTTTGGAAGTTCACTTTCATCAATTTCTTTATACGTTATATTTCCATCTTTATCTTTATCTTTATCTTGAATAGCATATTGTACTTTATCTTTGATAGATGTTTCTTCTTTTTTATCTGGTACTTCACCTGCTATACCACCAGTTAATAACCCTGTACTTAAAAGTGTTCCTGCTAATAATGTTTTAAACATTTTTTACTACCTCCTTGTTTGAAATTATATTAAACATAAAACAAAAATCTGTAGTTAATATGGATTATATCTAGAGATTATGTGAGTTTTATGATTGGGCTATCCTTTGTTTTTGGGTGTGAGTGCTGGCTTATCGTGTGGGGGCGAACCCCCACATAGCGTTGATTCAATATGGAAAAAGAAGAATATCTTGAACGGAAGAATTGGCGGTTCGGCTGGTACAATTGCTAATCCAAGTCGAGCAACCTAAGTCCTCGTTTTTGGTCTGTTCGGCTTGGCGATATACCAACCCCCGCCGAATTTCGGAATGCAAGGAGAAAGGAGGAAGATTTTTTGAGTGGGATTCTCAAAAAATACTCTCCGTTCCTTGTATGGAGAAAAGCCCTTATATAGAGAATGAGAAGAGACATACTTTTAAAAGTGTAAAAAACATTGTTATATCAAGGTTTTTCAGGTTTTTTGTCTGTGTTCAAAATAACACACACAAAAAACCTATATAAATAAAAAGTCGTAGTTGTCAAATTAAACAACTACGACTTAATTTTTAAAATAACTTATTAGGTAAATCTTTTAATATTGGTATTTTCATAGCTTTATAAAACATAAGTTTTAAAGCTTCATTTACATTATCTTTATCTCCTGCATAAATAATGTGAGGATTTACAAAGATTACAGATGCTCTAGCATTATTACCTTCTACACCAGATTCACCTTTAAATAACAAACCGTTTTGACACAACAAGAGGGTCTTAAGAATAGTGAATCTGATCAACTCCTTATCCTCCCTTCGGTCCGGTACCGTTGACAGACGCTTTAAATTACCTTCTAATAATCACAACATAATTACCCATATTTTTTGACTTAAAACGAAATAAGACCTTTTAAAATCCAAAATAAAAGTTCTCAGTGATACTTGGATCCTTTCCTTTTTTTAAACTTAACCTTATATAAAAAATCTATGGAAAAGTTCTACAAAAAAAAGTATCCCTACTTTTTTAGATAGGAATACTCTTTTTTGTATTAGAATAATTTACACTTTTATTTTTTTGCAGCAATATAGTATAAAGCCTCTTGTTTACCATT
>NZ_JBHWYR010000118.1:0-9586 GCF_042728695.1 Bacillus sp. NPDC060175 | reverse complement strand
ATTCACTTTATTGTTCCTACCAAGCAAATGCGATTATTGGCATCATTATTGAGTGGTATCAAAATGATTTTTCTTATAATACAAGTTATTTAAATGATCAACTTGTTCAATTTTTAAATATGGGAGTAGACGGTTAATTTAAAACAAAATTGTTTTATGAAATTTTTCATTCCGTCTATTTTCATTTCATATATAATTAAAATATCGGATATTCGATTAACAACTTATATATACTTAGGTAGGTGAAAAATATTAATAGAAACATAGTTTATCATTCAACATTATGTATTTATTTTCTCACATCGATTGTATATATCATCTTGCTGAACATAGAAAATGGTCGTAATTATTTGGGATTTACGATGGTTGTTCCGCTTTTAGCAGTTATTTTGTATCAAAAATTATATAAGAAACAAAAAATAGTTCATACATTGGGAATTTCACGTCCAAAAATAAAAACACTAATCTTCTCCATTTTATTTCCACTACTTCTAGGACTATGTCTCCATTTTTATTTTTATATTTATGATATTAAGTTCTTATATAATCATTGGAATGAATTAGGATTTCTCTTACTCGTTGGTCTTACAGTCGGATCTTTATCTGCATTATTAGAAGAGATTATATGGCGCGGAAATTTTCATTACTATTTACGAAAAAAATATTCATTCATACACACAGCTATTATTACAGCTTTTCTCTGGTCTTTATGGCATATACCAGTAGCAATCTTTTATAAAAATTATGAGTTTTGGTTTGTAGGAATATTAAGTTATTTCTCGTTATTATTCATGTTATCTATAATTTTGACGTACACGAGAGAGTATGGTCATTCTGTAGTACCACCCGCAATTTTACATGGTATGTTTAATGTATTTTATTTAACAGATGGATTGCAAAACAAGTGGGATGCCAGCCTAATAGAATTTATTAAATTTATCTTGCTAGCAATTGTGCTCGGCATGATGTACCTTATACCTCGAAAAGTTAAAGAATAGTTAACAATTACAGAAAAAAGGTATCACGGGGATGTTTTATTTTTCACTACAATTTCTAAGTTCCCTCTTTCGCATCTTTTAATTTTTCATTTTTAATTCCTAATGTAGCGAGAGCTAAAAAAGAAACCCTTTTGAAAAATTAATCAAAAGGGTTTCTTTTTATATTAACTTTTCATTTTATTAAAAGAGATATAAATAAATTATACTACTCTATTGTAATGCTCCAATCACCATCTGCTTTTACCGCAAAGCTATACATCCCTGAATTCTTGAAAACTTGAGAAGATGACCCTTCATACGTACCAATTTTATTTACTAACAAATTCTGATCGTTCACTTTAATAATAAAATTCCTTGAACCTGTATGTTTTAATTTAACAATGTGGTTTCCACTTGGAACATCGATGAAAACTACGTCATCACCATGACCATTAATCGTACCTGGAACCTTTTCAGATACAGGTGGTGTTTCTTGTGTTACAGTAGCATTCCAGTTGCTACTTGATTTTACTTCTAAATAATATTCTCCACTTACCGGAATAGCAGTAGATACTTTTCCTGAATAATTTCCGATAGTGTTTACTAGCAATTCTATCGTATTACCACTACTATCTTTTAGATGTACAATAAAGTTTCTTGAACCCGTATTATTAAAATCAAAGAATACTAATCCTGAATTTAGTTGCATTTTATTTGTGACTGAGTCTCCAGAACCTTCCATTTTATTCTTTTTACTTTCATATAATTCCTTTAATTGCTTATTCGCTTCTTCATTTGCAATTCTTTTTTCTTCGTTCATCCTATTTTCTTCATCTTTAATGAAATTCCCTAATAATTCTTGATTATTTAATGTTTCAACTTTAATTACTTCCTTTGCATTTAATACTACTGCTACAATTTGTCCCTCTTTAGTATCAAATGTGTATAATCCAGCTGGATTATAGTTATTATAATTTCGTACTTTTATTTTACTCTCTTCTTTTTTATCATCAAATTCCTTAGTACTCATACCAGTAATAAACAAAGATTTTATTTCTTCTGTACTATACTCTTTATATATAGGCTCTTTATCTTCCTTTACTTCATCCGACGAAGTTACTTCTTCTTTTTTTGAATCCTCTTCACTTGTCGTTTCCTCACTTACCTTCGATTCATTTACCGTAAAAGTGTCCTTTTTCGGAGCAAATACAATGCAAATGA
This sequence comes from Bacillus sp. NPDC060175, assembly GCF_042728695.1. Lineage (NCBI taxonomy): Bacteria > Bacillati > Bacillota > Bacilli > Caryophanales > Bacillaceae > Bacillus > Bacillus sp. NPDC060175. The sequence continues at coordinate 7,388 of NZ_JBHWYR010000118.1, read as the reverse complement.
ATGCAACTGAAAAACATCCGAGACATGCTACAATTGCTTTCATTCTTTTTTGCCAGTCCATTCTCTTATGAAATCTAACAATGAATAACCCACTGATTATCATTCCTAACACTAATAAAAACATAAAAACACCATACATACCTAAATACCTTCCTTTTCCCTTCTTACAACAAAACACCCTATTTATTCATGCGGAAAATGCACATGGCTTTCTCCATTCCAGCTATGATATTAACACATTATACTTATACATGAAATGTTTTTATTATACAAATATAATTATATTTGTATAAACAACTAAACTAACAGGCTATAATTAGTAGTAAATATACAAAATAAACAAAAAAGGATTTTTTAAATTTCAATTTTCAAATAAACTTTAGTAAAAGAAAAAATCCTCCTGCAGTGTAGGAGGATTTTTAAAGTTAACTATAGGCATCGCTTAATTAATTCCCATCTATCCCCCGCTTCCGGTACAATTTCAGATGCAATCGCCACCACCAGTTCCTTCTCCGGTACACAACAAATCACATTTCCACCATCGCCCATTGCACAGTATGAATAGACACCATCTTCTTCTCGTAACCACCATAAGTAACCATATTGATTTGAATTCATCGCTGTTGATTCTTGTACCCACGATTTTGAAAGAATTTGTTTTCCATCATACGTACCTTCATTCAAATACAATTGTCCAAACTTAGCCATATCTCTAGCTGTTAACGTAAGTCCCCATCCGCCTGTCGAAATACCATTTGGATCATGAACCCATCCCTTCACATCTTTTCCGAATAAGTCATCGAATCCAAATGCTTTCATATTGTAGTTTGGAATTTCTCTCATACCGAGTGGCTGAAATAGCTGTTCATTCGCAAATTCACGCGCACTTTTCCCTGTTACACTCGTAATAATTGCTGATAGTAAATGTGCTCCTGCAGATGAATATTTAAAAGCTCCAATTTGTCCGCCGTTCCCAATTCTATTAAGTGTATACTGCACCCAGTCCTGTTGTGTACATAGTTCTTCTAACGGTTCCTGCCAATCTGCATAAGGATATGGAGCTGTCATCGTTAGAAGGTGTCGTACTGTTACTTCAGATGGCTTAACATTATATTCTGGAAAAAATTCTATTACTTTTTGATCAATGCTTTTTATATACCCTTTATCTATGCATATCCCAATTAGCGCAGAGGTTATCGTTTTTGTGACAGACGCTATATGAAATGCATCATCTGAACCGTAACCATTATAATATTTTTCAAAAATAACACTATCTTTCTGCATTACTAACATACCATTAATATTTTTGTATTCTTCTTTTATCATACAATCTAACTGTTCAGCCGTTTTCATCGTTCTTCCCCCTTAATATATGATTAAAAAGGTTCGATAGGTACATAGATATCGACTATATGTTTATGTTCCGGGTGCTGCCTTGGGTCATTTTTATACACTTCAAAAGGATATGAATCTCTCGGTTTATATCCGCTCTTCGGGAGCCATTCACCGTATAAAAAGTTCCATGCCCCTTTGTATTCATCTTGGAATATTTCAAAGTGCCCTACTGCATATTTCCCTGATGGTATTGTCATTAGTCCAATTACGCTATTTCCTTCTTCTACTCCATCTGGAATTGTTATGCATAAACTTGTTCTTAAATGATAGTCCTCAGTAAACTCATGATGATCATGATAAATTGTTAATATCTTCGTATCCTCAAATACATGATAGTTTTGCTCCGCTGCGTAATGAAATAGCTTTCCTATCATTTTTGGAAAATCTATAGCTAAATCCTTATATGTACCTACGTGTCTTATGTATGCGACGTTTACTTTGTCCGCTGTTACAATTTCGACCTCTCCTCGAACCTTCTTACACTCATTGTATTGAGAACCTTCGCTAACGTCTTTGCAATTCTTGCTATTGTGATTTCTATACTGAGACGGACTTACTCCGTACTGACTTTTAAATGTCCGGGAGAAAACTGCTGAATCTGTGAAACCATAATGGTAAGCGATGTCTGTAACCGTCATATCCATACGATATGTAAGTAAATGTGTTGCCCTCTCTAATTTCAAACGATTCACATACCGAGATAACGGCTCTTCCATCATCCCTTTAAAAATTCTATGAAAATGAAATTTTGAAAAACCTGCCACATTAGCTAAATCCTCAATTGAAAGCGAATCATTTATATTTGATTCTATATAGTCTTGCACTTTATAAATACGTCGTAAATACTCGTTTCTACTTTGAGAACTCTCCATGTTCTTTCCTCCTCACAACAAAAAGGCTAACTTCACGTTAGCCTACTTTACACATGTTTTAAAAATAAAACTCTACTCCCGCCGTTCCCATCATAATTTGTATGTACGGATACACCTTCTATTTCATCATCCCCAGCTTCAATTTCAAAGCCAATTTCTTGATGAAATTGTATCGATTTTTTATTAACTGGTGACGTGATTGCTTTTACAACTTTACGGTTATTTGCACGAGCGACATCGAAGAAATAAGAATATAACGTTGATGCAATTCCTTTTCTTCTAAACTTCGGATTTACACCAATAAAGTGAACGTATGCTTCATCTTTATGCGTTTGTGAAAAAAATCCACATAAGAAACCTAACATTTCTCCCTCTTCTTCAATCATAAAACTCGTTTCTTGAAAGTGAACGAAAAACAATTTTGGCAACATACTAGCCATGTCTCTTCCGCCCCACCAATCATTTAAAACAGAATGAATCTTTACATAATCTTCCCCTTGAATGTTTCTTACTCGCATGTATTCTCCCTCTCACTCACTTCATTTTTTCATAAATTTTAATGACCGTTTCTACTAAAAGAATGAATACCCATATTCCGCAAAATACAAGAACAGATTGGAATATCGATCCAATTATCATAACACCAACTGCACCTGTTATTGAAAATGATATCCCACCAAGCCCTGGATCCTGTATAAGTGCTCCAGCAGAAAAAGTGGTTATAATAGATACTACTAGATAAATAACACTCATTATTTTTAATATTTTTATAGAAAGATATGAAATTTGTTTTTCTTCCACTTGTGATAATTCGATTTCCCCACTCGCAATTCCTTTTTGCAAACAATCCTCACATAAAAATTCTTCACTTATTTTTTTACCACCATGCAACGTACCTGTTATTTCTTTACACCTTGAACATTTTCGATTTATCATGTTGTTACCACTCCAATCTATTAAGATTATACTTATATAATTCTACATTTACCTTAATATTCCTTTTATGTATTTTATAGAGAAAGGTTGTGTTTTATGATTTCAAAACTCACATTTGGTTCTAAAATACCTACTGTTCAGTATGTATTACGGCCGAGCTGTTATGCGGTTATTTTTGATCCAACTACTTCAAACATAGCTATCATTCAAAATGGAGAACGTTACTTTTTACCAGGTGGCGGTATGGAAGGTAATGAAACAAAAGAAGAATGTTTGCATCGTGAATTACTCGAGGAATTAGGATGGACAATTGAAATCGAACAGTATATCGGTAATGCAGCGCGCTATTTTTATGCGGAAAAGGAAGATACATATTATTTAAACGATGGGTTCTTTTACATTGCGAACATGGTACATAAACAAACTGAAACCTCTGAAGAAGATCATATTCTAAAGTGGATGTCTCCATTACTTACTATAGAACATTTACTTCACGATCATCAAAAATGGGCTGTTGAACAAGCTCTTTTATTGCAAAAACAAAAATGATCTCCTTCTATGTGAAAGAGATCATTTTAAAGATTAGCTTACTTTTTTCAAATTGAGAGCGGGCTTTTTGATTCCGCCTTTTTTTACAACATATAAACCCACAAAGATTATAAGTCCGCCAACCAGTTGCATCATATTGACTTGCTCTCCTATTGTTACCGCTGCAAAGATAACTGCGAACAGTGGTACGAGATACATATATACCATTACTTTCGTTGAACCTATTTTACTAATACCGACATACCACATTGCAAGTCCAAAGATTGTCGCAAAGACGATTGAATATGCTAGTGAGCCCCAGCTCGGCATATCTACTGGCCACGTTAATGTATTTACGTTGAATAAACAGTATATAACGAGAGGTACAATTCCAATTAAAGTAGACCATGATGTAACTCTCATTGCCGAGTATTTTGTAATAAGAGGTTGCGCCAAAATTGGGTACCAGCCCCACGCAACTGCTGCGACTAATCCAATTATATTTCCAAGCCACGCATACTCGTAAGTAGCTCCTCCCGTATGTCCTGTTAATAAAACGAATGCTGCACCAATAAAGGCTACTATTGAACCAATTTGTACTTTCATCGAAAAACGTTCTTGCTTGTGTAATACTGCTAATATCCCTGTAAATATAGGTGACATCGCAATTAATAATGAGGCGTTCGTTGCTGAAGTATATTTCACAGATAGCATAAACATCGTTTGGTACATTGTCGTTCCAACGATACCGACTGCTAATAATCGTAACCAATCTTTTCTTTCAATACGTAATGAGCGTTCCATAATAAATGTAATAAGTAATAATACCGGTGATGCTACTAAAAATCGTAAACTATTAAATTGAATGGATGACATAAATGCCACGCCATACTTTCCAATTGTATAATTTGCTCCCCATACTAATGCTACTGATACTAGGAGCCATTCCATTTGCCATCGTTTCATCCGAATCTCCCCTTCCCTATTTAGCATAGTAAAATTGGCTGGATATAACACCGTCCAATTGGCTGTTTTTTTACCCAGCCAATTTGTTATACTTGATGTATATAAGAGATGCGGAGGCGTTTGTATGGAATGGAAGCTAGATAACGACAGTAAAATCCCTATTTATCAGCAAGTTGTTGACTTTATTGAAAAACGTATTACATACGGAGAACTTCCTCCAGGTAGCTTCCTCCCTTCAGAACGGAAATTAGCTACGCAGTTAAATGTAAACCGCAGTACGGTAACGACTGCTTATAATGAACTACGTGCTATGGGCATTGTAGAAAGTACAACTGGTAAAGGTACACGTGTGAGTACACATATGTGGGGCGTTTCTCCAACATTAACGCCGAACTGGAGAGGTTTCGTAGAAGGCGGGACTTTCTTACCAAACTTACCGTTACTTCGCCATATTCGGGCAGAAGTACAGCAAAATGAAAACATGATTGACTTCGCAAACGGAGAGCTCGGTTGTAACCTCTATCCTCACGATCAACTACAAACGATTTTACGAGAACAGCCGTTAACGCAGTCATTAAGTTATGATCACCCTCAGGGCTATCTCCCGCTAAGACAAGCGGTAGTAAACTATATGAAGGAATATTTAAATGTTGAAGCGACAGAACAATCCATTATGATTACATCCGGCGCCCAACAAGCACTCCACCTTATCGTTCAATGTTTATTAAACCCAGGAGATGCAGTCGCTTTCGAAAGTCCTTCACACTGTTATTCATTACCGTTATTCCAATCAGCAGGTATTCGTATTTTCCCATTACCTGTCGATGAACATGGTATTAATCCAGATGATGTGCAAGAGTTGTATAGAAAGCATCGTATTAAAATGATCTTTTTAAATCCAAATTTCCAAAACCCAACTGGAACAATGCTTCATCCAAATCGAAGAAAAAAACTTTTATCACTTTGCGCAGACTTACGAATTGCGATTGTTGAAGATGATCCATCTAGTTTACTTACGTTAGAAAATAAACAACCTTGCCCTACTTTGAAATCGATTGATGAAAATGGAACTGTCATTTATGTACATTCCTTATCAAAAATGATTGCACCAGGTTTACGAGTCGGATGGCTTGTCGCTCCGCAGTCCGTAGTAGAGCGATTATCTGACGCACGGCACCAAATGGAATTAGGAATGAGTATTTTTCCCCAGTGGCTTATGCAACAATTTTTCGAAACTGTACCATTTCAGTCTCATATCGTACCGTTACGAAAACAACTAGCAGAAAAAAGAGACATTATCGTCCGCGCTCTAAACGAGCAACTTCATGATAAAATCTCTTTTTCAAACCCTACTGGTGGTATTTACATATGGGGGAAATTAAAAGAACCTATAAACGAAAAACAACTTATTATGCAAAGCTTAAAACAAGAAATCGCCTTTATGCCCGGTAGTATTTTTGGCGCGAAAGATGGTTACATTCGTTTATCTTATGGGAAAGTAAATATTGATCAAATTGAGGAAGGCATTTCTCGTTTGCGTGAGGCTATTTTGGTTTGTGAAAAATAACATTAGATACGAACCCTCGTTTGACAAAAGTCAAATCTACCATTATTATCAACACGAACCTATTTATAGGAGTGATTACAATGAAAATTTACGTTGATGCAGATGCTTGTCCTGTAAAAGATGTGATTATTTTTGAAGCTACGAATGCCGAAATCCCTGTTACGCTCGTTACTAGCTTTTCTCATTATTCTAATGCTAAGCAGCCAGCAGGGGTGGAAACAATTTATGTTGATTCCGGAGCAGATGCTGCGGATTACCGGATTATGCAGTTAGCAAAAAAAGAAGATTTAATCGTAACGCAAGATTACGGTCTTGCTTCGCTCGCTTTAGCAAAAGGCTGTATCGTTCTACACCATAAAGGCTATAAGTATACGAATGAAAACATTGAACAACTATTACAAACACGTTATTTAAGTGCAATGATTCGAAAAAGTGGCAAGCGTACAAAGGGGCCAAAACCATTTACAGCAGAAGACAAAGAGAAATTTAGAGAGCTCTTTAAAAGTATGATTGCACTTTAGAAATGAACATTCTATTTGCAAGGAAAACTTTGTAAAGAAAAGAAGAGAATATCCAAATGAACATTCTCTTCTTGAGGTTTACCCGTTTAAAAAGACGGTAAATTATCTAAGTTATTTTCCTTTATACCATCCGGTTCACTACGTATAATATCCCTACCATACTTATGGAATACGTCCACATGAGCTAACTTTCCTGATTTTGCTTCATCAAGAGCAGTAATATAATCTAATTCTCTGCCACTACTTGTTTTAAAAGCAATTAAATCACCTTCATCATTTTTACGAACTGCAACTATTTGTTCTGCTCCTGAATCGACTTCCTGGGCTACTTCCAATTGAGCTTGCTCTTCTCCTTGATGTAAGTAATCATTATAAACTTTTTGAAAGTCTTTTTTGTCCATAAAACTCACCTCCAACACATTTTTTAGTATGGTTGGGAGCTATTGGTTTTATGTACTTTTTTATTAACTTAAAAAGACTACGCTACTCCAAATAAATAACCCCAGATTATACTTTTTTTTCCTAATACAAATTTATTTTACAATCCTTTACCTCTCAATTTAAGCTAAATTTAAGTGTTAATATTTTCCTAACAATATTATC
>NZ_JBHWYR010000117.1:0-10092 GCF_042728695.1 Bacillus sp. NPDC060175 | reverse complement strand
GAATATATTTGTGTGTATAATATGAATTGTTAGAACATATATATATTTCTTTCTGTTTGAAAATGAAAGGGCTAACATTTTTTTGGAGGGTGGAAGTATGAAAAAAAAGATACCAGTTTTTGTAGCATCAACAGTAGCAATGAGCATGATTTTAGGGGCATGTGGCTATCAAAAAGATGAACCGCAAGCGAACGCAAAAGGGGATAGCGGGAAAAGCGGTGCGAAGCAAGTTATTAACTTAATTGAAACACAAGAAATTCCAACGATGGACCCAGCGTTATCAGCTGATGCAGTTTCTTCAAAAGTAATGAACAACACGATGGAAGGTCTATACCGCCTTGGGAAAGACGATAAATTAGTTCCAGGTGTAGCGAAAGAATTCCAAAAGTCAGAAGACGGTAAAAAGTATACATTTAAATTACGTGAAGATGCAAAATGGTCAAATGGTGAACCTGTAACGGCGAAAGATTTCGTGTATGCATGGCAAAGAGCAATTAATCCAGATACAGCTGCGAAATCGGCGTACATTATGTACGATATAAAAAATGCTGAGAAAATTAATAAAAAAGAGATGAGTCCAGACCAATTAAGCGTGAAAGCGATTGATGATCATACATTAGAAGTAGAATTAGATAATTCTATTCCATATCTTGTTGATTTAATGGTCTATCCAATCTTCTATCCTGTTAATGAAAAGTATGTGAAAGAGCAAGGGACGAAGTTTGGTTTAGAAGCAAATACAACACTTTATAACGGTCCATTTACATTAAGTGATTGGCAACATGAACGTAGCTTCAAAATGACAAAGAGCTCATCATATTGGGACAATAAAGAAGTGAAGCTTGAGGAAGTAAACTTTAATATTGTAAAAGATACATCTACGCCAATTAATTTATATGAAACAAACGCAGTCGATCGAGCGACGTTATTAGCAGAGTTCATCGATAAATATAAAGGAAAACCAGATTTCAAAACGGTAGAAGATACATCTGTATTCTTCCTTCGCTTAAATCAAAAAGACCCAGCTTTAGCAAATAAAAATATTCGTAAAGCAATTTCTCTTGGTTTTGACCGTAAACCATTCGTTGATACATTATTAAATAACGGTTCTAAGCCAGCGACGGGATTAATTCCTGACAATTTTATTAAAGGACCGGATAAAAAAGATTTCCGTGTTGAAAATGGAGATATTGTAAAACCAAATGTAAAAGAAGCGAAAAAGTATTGGGAAACTGGTAAAAAAGAGCTTGGTAAAAACGAAATTGAATTAGAGCTATTAAATGAAGATGTTGAATTATCGAAGAAAACTGGTGAATATTTAAAAGGTGAATTAGAAAAGAATTTACCAGGATTAACAGTGAAAATTAAACAACAACCATTCGCGCAAAAACTAAAATTAGAAGATGCTGGCGATTATGTAATGTCATTCTCTGGATGGAGTGCAGACTTCCCGGATCCAGTTACATATCTTGATATGTTTGTAACTGATGGAGCGCAAAACAAAATGAAGTATTCTAATCCGAAGTACGATGAGATTATTATGAAAGCGAAGAAAGATGGAAGCGATGTAAATGCTCGCTGGAAAAACTTATTAGAAGCAGAAAAAATGTTACTTGATGATGCTGCGATTGTTCCAGTATATCAACGTGGTAGAGCATATTTACAAAGAGAAACAATTAAAGATATGTACAACCATAAGTATGGTGGCGAAGTAAGCTTCAAATGGGCATCAGTAGAGAAATAACAAAAAAAGCAGGTGATTACCTGCTTTTTTTAGTACGTACGTTTTTTATAAATGCCTTTTCCGCCAACTTGGTTCCAGCCAGATTGTACATCTAAACTTTTGTTAACAAACTTCATTTTTTCTTTCCCACCAAAGAGCTTTTCACCGATGCTATTTGTAATGACACCAATCAATGCTGTTATTCCGATGATGAGGGTAGCAACAATGATAAAATCAGTAAAAAAAGCGATCATATGCAAATTCCCCCTTTGCCTGTCTATATTTTTATTGTATGAGATAAATGGTAAAAAAGAAAGAAATGTCAGAAAAATATTCGATTTACTTTAGAAAGCATATAGACATGAGCGGGGAGATTTGTTAAAATTAGAACAGGTGTTCTTTTGTTTCTAACCTTTAGAGTCTTACATTTTTCAATTGTTTTGTCGGAAAAAGGTAAGAAAACGCTCTCTTTTTGATAGGGAAGATTATGAAACTGTAATTGTATAGCAATTGAAAATTATTGTAGAAAGTAAGTATCAAAAGGGTTGAAGACCGTTGTTAAAGGACAGTTTTAATGAGTGTAATCATGTTACATAGCAGTGGAGTACACGGAGAATTTTTCTCAACTAGCAGTAAATTCACTGTATATTTCTTGCAAAAACTATTGTATAATGATTATAGAAGTTACTTATTAAAAGTAATTGTTGTTGCTTACATGAATTGCGATTTTTTACTTTGCTATAAGACAAGTTATCGCGAAAAATTGCGGAAGTTAGAAATTTAAACTGTAATTAGTACAGAATTTGTACTCTTTAAGGAGAGTGAGCTTTGTATGGTAACATTATATAGTTCTCCAAGCTGTACGTCTTGTAGAAAGGCGAAATTATGGCTAGAGGAAAATCATATTCCTTATACAGAACGTAATATTTTCTCAGATCCATTAACGATTGATGAGATTAAAGAGATTTTACGTATGACAGAAAGCGGAACGGATGAGATTATTTCTACTCGTTCAAAAGTTTTCCAAGAATTGAATGTGAACTTAGAGTCTTTACCACTTCAAGATTTATATAAGATGATTCGTGACTATCCAGGTATTTTACGTCGTCCAATTATGATTGACGAAAAACGCCTTCAAGTAGGTTACAACGAAGACGAAATCCGTCGTTTCTTACCACGTACAGTAAGAACGTTCCAATTACGTGAAGCACAGCGTCTTGTAAATTAATTATAATAATATGAAAACCTTCTACCTATTATAGGGTAGAAGGTTTTTTTTTACTGTTTCACATTACGTAACCGCACTTGTTGAACGATAAAGCCTATGCATAAAATGGTGAAAATGAACAAATAAGGGATACTTGCGGTAAAACTAGGATTATGATGAAAAAACGTTGCAAGTCTGTCTTCATGTGTAATCATTTTTCCTGCTGTATAGGCGAGAACTGCTGCTCCGCAATAAATGAGAAATGGAAAGCGTTCCATGAGTATTAAAATAAGTTTGCTTCCCCAAATAATAATCGGGATAGAAATGAATAAACCGATAATTACGAGTGAAAGTCTTCCGTGTGCTGCTCCTGCAATGGCAATAACATTGTCAAACCCCATAACGAGATCCGCGAATACAATTGTACGCACAGCTTGGAATAAAGTCGTTTTTCCTTGGATAGAAGAAAGATCGTTGTTATTATCAGTGAGTAAATTGACCGCAATTAATGTGAGTAAAATTCCGCCGGTGAGTTGTAAAAATGGGATATCAAGTAAATAGACAGCTAGTATTGTGAGGAGAATTCGTAGCACAATTGCTAACATAGTACCAATCAAAATGGCTTTATTTCGTTTTGCTTCAGGTAAATTTCGGCTAGCTAGTGCGATGACAATTGCGTTATCGCCACCTAGTACAACATCGATACCGACAATCATTAGTACAGATGTTAAAAACTCTAAGTCCATTCGTCTGCCTCCATTTATGATGTTTTAATAAGCGAAATATATGTATGTGGTGAAGAAAGTTTGTCTAGTTTTGATCCCGCGCCCCCGGGGACAAAATAACCACCTATAATAGAAGTTTCACTTTATTACAGTGTACGGGGGAATATGGGAATGTATGTCCAAATTTTTTGTGAACAGTGAATTGGTATAATGGTATATTTATCCCGATTGGTGCGAGCTAATAATCAGTGGAGGATGAAAAAAATACTGATTACTGTTTCACTTTATGTAAACAGTCGAATACAGATAGGTATATAACTATTTTTGTAAAATAAATCGATTTTATTTCCATTCTGGAGAATCTTATCATAAAATGAGAGTACAAGAATCTATTGTTTTGTCATATGAGTGGGGAATCCCTTCATAACAATTCTAAGCAGGAAGGGAGAGTTGTATTTTGGATATTGAAAGAATTAATGACCATACGATGAAATTTTTTATTACGTACATTGATATAGAGGACAGAGGGTTTAACCGTGAAGAAATTTGGTATGATCGCGAACGAAGTGAAGAGCTCTTTTGGGAGATGATGGACGAAGCTCGTGATCATGATGATTTCTTTGTCGATGGACCGTTATGGATTCAAGTGCAAGCAGTCGATAAGGGGATTGAAGTACTTGTAACGAAAGCGGAGCTTTCAAAGGATGGACAAAAGCTGGAACTACCAATAGGTGTGGATAAAATTATAGACATTCCTCTAGATGAAGGCATCGAATCATTATTCCAGCAAGAATTAGTCGAAGAGGTAGAAGAACAAGTAGGAACAAACTTTAATGAAGATGGTACGTTTGGCTTTTTAATTAAGTTTAATGATTTTGAAGATGTCATTTCATTAAGTCATCGTCTTATCTTTGAAGATATAAAAGATGAATTGCATTCATTTGAGGACCGCTATTATGTATATGTAGAATTTGATGAAGTGCTACATGAAGAAGAAGAGATTGATCGTATTTTAAGTATTGTTTTAGAATATGGAGAAGAATCTACTTTAACGATTCACCGTGTAAGTGAGTATGGGAAACAGGTTGTGAAAGAGCGTGCGCTTGAGACAATTCGCAACAATTTCCCTCCTAAAATGTAGGCCGATTTCTATAGTATGAAATCGGCTTTTTTTATGAAGAATGGGAAGGCTTTCTTATTTAGGGGGTAAGAGATGAAAAATACACTAAAACTACTTTTCTTTTTTCTACTACTGTTCGCATTATTTGTTTCATTACGCATGTTTATTGATGTAGCATTTTATTCGGATGTCATGGGGATAAAGGATGTTTCGATTTTAGGTATTATTAGTATTTTATTTACGGTTTCCGCATTTTTAATTGGATGTGTTATTTTCTTAGAAAACCGCCATCCGTCAAAAACACTTACGTGGTTAATCGTACTAGGTATTTTTCCAGTGTTCGGTTTCTTTGCTTATCTTTTATTTGGACAAAACTTTCGCAGAAAAAGAATGTTCCAAAAGAAGGCATTACTCGATGAACAGGCGTTTTTACAATATAAGGGACACGAAGATTACGAAGAACGGATTTTACGAAATCATAAGCATCAAGAATTGTTATTTCGTTTAGCAGATCGATTGGGTGCTTTAAATATTTCATTTCAAACTGAAACGAGGACATTAACAAATGGAGACGAAACGTTTCAGGCAATTTTAGATGGGTTAAATCGAGCGAAACACCACATTCATATGGAGTATTACATTGTGCGTGATGACAAGCTCGGTACAGAAATTAAAGATATTTTAATAAAAAAATCAAAAGAAGGCGTTGTCGTTCGTTTTTTATATGACGCGGTTGGAAGCTTTAAATTATCAAATTCGTATATTGAAGAATTGAATGATGCAGGAGTAGAAATGATTCCATTTTTCCCTGTGCGTTTTCCGATTTTAAACGATAAAATTAATTATCGAAACCACCGAAAAATCGTTATTATAGATGGAAATGAAGGGTTTGTAGGTGGATTAAATATTGGTGATGAGTATTTAGGGAAGGATAAATATTTCGGTTTTTGGCGAGACACGCATTTATATTTACGCGGTGAAGCAGTTCAAAGTTTACAGCTGATTTTCCTTCAAGACTGGTTTTATATGACTGGTGAGGCGGTATTGGCACCTGAATATTTACAAGCGGAAGCAGTTGAGGGTGATCATTGGGGCGGAGTCCAACTTGTTGGAGGTGGACCAGATAATAAATGGGAAACAATTAAACATTTATATTTTGCAATGATTGCTTCAGCTAGGAAATCGATTTGGATTGCAACACCATACTTTATTCCAGATGATGATATTTTATCTGCATTAAAAGTAGCTGCACTTGCTGGTATTGATGTTCGTTTGTTAATGCCAAGTAAGCCGGATAAGCGGACTGTCTTTTATGCATCAAGATCGTACTTTCCGGAGTTATTAGATGCAGGAGTAAAAATATATGAATATGAAAAAGGTTTTCTTCATAGTAAAGTCGTTATCGTGGATTCTGATCTCGCATCAATTGGAACAGCTAATATGGATATGAGGAGTTTTCATTTAAACTTTGAAGTAAATGCCTTTTTGTATGATACAGATAGCATTCGAAAGCTCGTTCAAGATTTTAAAGATGATTTAGAAGAATCCAGTGAAATTCATGTTGACCGATTTCATAAGAGACGTCTTCATAGGCGGATTGTTGAATCGACGTATCGGTTATTATCACCTTTATTATAGAAAGAGATGTCCTAATTTAGGACATCTCTTTTTTTGAGAGGAATTTGTAGTAATTTGTAGAATACAAGGAGTTGAAAGGGTGTGATTGTGATGTTTATTGCAAGGAGAGAAAACGGAGAGAAAATTCATCTATTATATAACCGGGATGAAGAACGTTTACGCGAAATGCGTAAACGAGAAAAATTCTTTTGTACAGCTTGCGGAAAAGAAGTGCAAATGAAATTAGGAAAACAGAAGAGCGGGCATTTTGCTCATAAGAAAGTGGATTCATGTCTTACGTTTTATGAAGCAGAATCTATGTATCATATGCACGGTAAAGAATTGTTATATAGATGGTTAAAACGTCAAGATTTTCATGTAGATATAGAGCATTATCTGCCGGTAATCAAGCAACGACCAGATATTTACGTAGAGAGAGCGGATAGAAAAATTGCGATTGAATATCAATGTGCAAATCTCTCCGTAGAGCAGCTTTATAAGCGAACATATTCGTATTGGCAAGCTAGTATACAAGTCATCTGGATAATCGGTGGAAATCAGTTAAAAAAGCAATCCGCCTATTGGATGACATTCTCCTCCCTTATGGCGTTCTCCTTACAACCTTACCCTCAGCCATTTCTTATTTTCTTTTGTCCGAAACAAAAATCGTTTATGAAATGCACATTTATCACTCCGTTTTCTACAAATGTTTCTTTCTCACATACTATTTATTTACCAACTGATACGACTACTGTTGACATGCTCTTTTCTCCCGTTCCTTTCCGGAAAGAGGTATTAGGACAAGAATGGAAGAGAAAAAAGAACTATTTTCGGCAAAACGCTCTATCTATCTGGAATTATAATCATAAGTCACTACTCCGCCTCTTATATCAATATAAATGTACCCCAGCGAGTTTTCCTTCTGAAATCGGTGTTCCGCTCCCATCCTCATTTGCTTTTCAAACAAATCCATTTATATGGCAAGCTTCTCTTTATATGAAGTGTATAGGTATGCTTAAGGTAGGGGAGTATATTTCTCTGCAATACGTATGTAACTATGTAGCAAAGTATACGAAGAGGCGTCTACTTCCGTATTTTGCACAACATATATGGAAGGTAGCAGTTGCAGAGTATATGACATTTTTATGTTATGTAGGTGTATTAATAAAAGTAGGTATTAATAAGTATCGGAAAATAAGAGATGTTGTGTTGGCAAAAACAGAGGAAGAAATTATGAAATATGATGAAATTTGCTTAGCTCATGCACTATCTCTATTTGAGACAAAGTACAACATGAGAGATGGAAAAGGGGATATAATAAAGACTGATCGTGAAGGAATTATATAAGAAAAATCGAATTGTACTTAAGTAGAGATATTATAAGGAGGGCTTAAAGAATGGCTGAACAAAATACAGTAAAATCATTACCAAATCGTAATGAGATTGAAGAAGCAAACACATGGCGATTAGAAGATATTTTCCAAACAGATGCAGAATGGGAAAAAGAATTCAAAGCTATTAAAGAACTATTGCCAAAGTTAACTGAATTTAAAGGGAAGCTTGGCGACTCTGCAGACAATTTGCTTGAGGCATTGCAATATGAAGATGAAATTTCAATGCGATTAGGTAAGCTATATACATATGCACATATGCGTTATGATCAAGATACAACAAACTCTGTGTATCAAGCATTAAATGATCGCGCAACAAATTTATACTCACAAGTATCTAGTAGCACAGCTTATATCGTACCTGAAATTTTATCTATTTCAGAAGATACATTGCAAACATTCTTACAAGAAAATCGAGAACTAAGTGTATATGAGCATGCATTAGAAGAAATTACACGTCAACGTCCGCACGTATTATCTGAGGCAGAAGAAGCGTTATTAGCAGAAGCATCTGAAGTGATGAGTGCATCAAGTAATACATTCGGTATGTTGAATAATGCGGATTTGAAATTCCCATCTATTAAAGGTGAGGATGGAGAAGAGGTAGAAATAACACATGGTCGTTACATTCAGTTTTTAGAAAGTGATGATCGTCGTGTACGCGAAGATGCATTCAAAGCTGTATATGAAACATACGGAAAATATAAGAACACATTTGCAAGTACGTTAAGCGGGGCTGTGAAACGTAATAATTTCAATGCGCGCGTTCGTAAATACGATTCTGCACGTCAAGCTGCATTAAGTAATAATAATATTCCTGAGGCGGTGTATGATCAACTTATTGAATCGGTAAATGATAATTTACACTTACTACATCGATACATTGATATTCGTAAGCGTGCTCTAGGTCTTGATGAGCTTCATATGTACGATTTATATACACCACTTGTACCAGAAGTGAAAATGAATGTGAAGTATGAAGAAGCGCAAGAAATGTTATTGAAATCTTTAAATGTACTTGGTGATGAATATGTTGAAATTCTGAAAGAAGCATATGAAAATCGCTGGGTAGATGTATATGAGAATAAAGGAAAACGAAGTGGAGCATATTCATCTGGTGCATACGGAACAAACCCGTATATTTTAATGAACTGGCATGATAATGTAAATAATTTATTTACACTTGCTCATGAGTTTGGTCATTCAGTGCATAGTTACTATACAAGGAAGACACAACCGCACGTATATGGTGATTATTCAATCTTCGTTGCAGAAGTAGCATCAACGTGTAATGAAGCGCTTCTAAATGATTACTTATTGAAGACGACAGAAGATAAGAAAGAGCGTCTATATTTATTAAATCACTATTTAGAAGGATTCCGTGGTACTGTATTCCGTCAAACAATGTTTGCAGAGTTTGAGCATATCATTCATAAGAAAGTACAAGAAGGACATGCTGTTACGCCGGACATGTTAACGGAGATTTACTACGATTTAAATAAGAAATATTTCGGAGACGCTTTAGTAATTGATAAAGAAATCGGTTTAGAATGGTCTCGTATTCCGCACTTCTATTACAACTATTACGTATATCAATACGCAACAGGATTTAGTGCAGCGACAGCTTTGTCAAAACAAATTTTAGAAGAGGGACAACCAGCAGTAGAACGTTACATTAACGAATTTTTAAAAGCTGGAAGCTCTGATTACCCAATTGAAGTGTTGAAAAAAGCAGGAGTAGATATGGCATCACCAGAACCTGTAAAAGAAGCATTACAAGTATTTGAAGAGAAGTTAAATGAATTAGAAGCGCTATTGTTTGAAGAGAAATAATGAGAAAAGACGAGGGATTTTATCCTCGTCTTTTTTGTTTGAAACATTTGCTCAAAAGTACATCATGTCGATATTTGCCGAATAATTAAAGTGATTTTCTTTATTTTTTCTATATTATAAGGGATCTTCACGACTTATTTTTGTAGTTAAAATCCTTTAAATCGTTTTCTATAGTTGAAATAAGAGACAGCGATGACGATAACTCCGAATAAAAGAGGGAAGGCAATAATTTTAGGAAAAGCTTGTAATAGAGAGAGGATATACAAGAAAAAAGAAACCATAACACATAGAAAGATAAGAAAAATATGAGACTTTTTCATAAGGAAACCTCCTAAATTGCTTTTTTTATAGCTTATTCAAGAATGAAAACGTTTAGAATGTGACAAAAATGTGAAATTCGACAAAAGGGGTTGTCATTTGACGTCGAATCTTGTAATATAATAAGCGTGAACGAATTCACATACAAACATATACCC
>NZ_JBHWYR010000116.1:0-10126 GCF_042728695.1 Bacillus sp. NPDC060175 | reverse complement strand
ATATTTTATAATTATAACTATGAATAATATAAACTAACTATTAATAGCTTAACAAAAAAATAAAAAAAAGTCTTTGATGAACTATTGTAATGTACTATTTGGTTTAGAAATAGTTACAGTATTTGTATAGAGTCAAAGAAAAGGAGTGAAAGAATGAAAGAAACGAAATTACGTGTTGAAAACGTTACAAAAGTATTTGGAAAGAATCCTTCTAAAGGAATCGCTTTACTAGAAGAGGGAAAAAGCAAAGCTGCTATATTAAAAGAAACTGGTATGACTATTGGCGTGAACCAGGCAAAATTCGATGTTTATGCTGGTGAAATATTTGTCATTATGGGATTATCCGGTAGTGGGAAATCTACACTTGTTCGTATGTTAAATCAGTTAATCAAACCGACTTCTGGCCATATATATATTGATGGTGAAGATATCGCAACAATGGGAAAAGAATCTCTTCGAAAAGTAAGAAGAAACAAAATGAGTATGGTATTTCAAAAATTCGCCTTATTCCCTCATCGAACGGTTTTACAAAATGTTGCATATGGTTTAGAAATACAAAAAGTATCAAAAGAAGAACGAGAAACAAAAGCGTTAGAATCTCTTAAATTAGTAGGTCTAGAAAACAATAAAGATAGTTATCCGGAACAACTTAGCGGTGGAATGCAGCAGCGTGTTGGTATCGCAAGAGCACTAACAAATAATCCAGATGTCCTACTGATGGATGAATCATTTAGTGCTTTAGATCCGATTATTCGAAAAGAAATGCAAAATGAATTATTAGAACTGCAAGATAAAATGAAAAAAACGATTATTTTTATTACACACGATCTAGATGAAGCACTCCGAATTGGTGATCGTATTGCTTTAATGAAAGACGGAGAAATTGTTCAAATTGGAACACCAGAAGAAATTATGGTGAGTCCTGCAAATGAATTTGTAGAGCAATTTGTTGCTGATGTAAATTTAGGAAAAGTTTTAACCTCTGAATCCATTATGAAAAGACCGGAAACCTTATTAATTGATCGTGGTCCACGTGTTGCACTCCAAATCATGAAAAATGCTAGTGTTTCTAGCGTATATGTAGTGAATAAGAAACATGAGTTTTTAGGTGTCTTAACTGCTGATGATGCTAGTAAAGCTGTTAAAAGACAGGTTCCAATAGCGGATTTATTAGTAACAGACATTCCCCCTGTTTATTTAGATACTCTATTAGAAGAAATGTATATAAAAATGGTTAAGGCAAAGTTACCTCTTCCTGTTATAGATGATAAACATAGATTACGAGGGATAATAAAGCGTGAAAGTATTATTCAGGCTTTAGCAGGAAATGTAGAGGAAGAGGTGAATGATAATGAATAGTATTCCACGTATTCCTTTAGGAGAATGGGTTGACACACTTGTTACAAGTTTGTATCAGCATTTCGAAGGGTTGTTCAAAGGATTTTCTTTTATTATCGGGGGATTTGTTGATTTATTAACAAATCTATTAATATTTATCCCAGCCATTATTTTTATTGCAATCACATGCTTATTAGTTTGGTACACCTCCCGTAAAGTTTCACTTATGGTATTTTCTTTAATTGGATTTCTGTTTATCCTTAACATTAACTATTGGGAACAGACCATGCAAACACTAGCGCTTGTCTTGACGTCTGTTATTATCTCTATCATTATTGGTATACCAATTGGGATTTTGGCATCTCAGAACGAAAGGTTTTCCAAATTTTTAAAACCAACTCTTGATTTTATGCAAACAATGCCTGCATTCGTTTATCTTATTCCGGCAATTACATTCTTTGGTGTTGGAGTAGTACCAGGTATTATTGCATCTGTTATTTTTGCAATGCCACCTACTATTCGCTTTACTGAGTTAGGGATTAGGCAAGTACCAGAAGATTTAATTGAAGCAGCTAATGCCTTTGGTTCAACATCGTCACAGAAACTATTCAAAGTACAGCTTCCACTTGCAACTGGAACAATCATGGCTGGTGTAAATCAGAGTATTATGCTTTCTCTATCAATGGTTGTCACTGCATCTCTTGTCGGTGCACCAGGTCTTGGCGTAGACGTTTATCGGTCGGTTACACAAGTTAATATAGGTATGGGCTTTGAAGCAGGCCTTGCTATTGTAGTAATTGCAATTATATTAGATCGAATTACACAAGGTTTTCATAAAAAATAATTATAATGTACATACTAAAAGTCATCATTTGAAACCGCGAGAAATTTATTGCTTAAAGCTGGTGCAAGTAAGGTAATATTAGTTGGTATTATCCCTTTTAAGTAGACAGTGTAAAAAGACTACATTCTTAATGTGGAATGTTACACTATACTTGAAGGGATATTTTAATGGCAAAAAAAGAACAACATTTCAAAAATATGCAGAGACATTTAAATTGAAAGCTGTACATTTGTATAAAAATGATGGACGGAGCTATGATGCGATTGCTAAAGAACTAAGAATGCCAATTGCTACTCCATTGAAAATGTGGGTAAAACAAATTCCCAGTGGTAACGCACTTTCTCCATATTCACTTATCCAATGATAAAGAGTATTCGAATGGATAGATAATTCTTTTGAAACCTCTTTCACAAACATATTCTCTTCCAATAGTAATTGGACTGCAGCCAATTTAAATTGACGATTATAGACTTTTCTACTCATAAACTGAATCACCTTTTTCTTTTAACTTAGTGTGCAATTTATTGTAGCATCTCCAATCCTTTTTAATTCCATTGATATCTATAAAGATTATGGTATGTCATATATTTCTTAATCTCTTGTTTCAACTCAGTAAAACACTCGTAAGGTTTTATATATGCTTTATCTTTCAGATGGCCAAAAAACGATTCTTGTGGTGCTTTATCCCAACAGTTTCCTCTTTTTGACTAATTTCTGGTAGGTAGGACTTGTGTAGTGGGAATCTTAATCAGATTACCATATTCATGAACAGATACATCCAATTATTAATATCTTAATGAATACGAGATAGACGAAGAGTAATTTCAATTTCTATTAATGTTTCATGAAATACTGGATATCTTAGTATGGCGAGGATTAATTTTTTTAAAATTAAGAGTAGTCAGTCTTAATTCTATCAATTTACTATATATTACATTTATGTAAGTATTGTTATAAGGGAATTTTTTAAAACTTTCCCCTAATAAAGTTTTGAAAGAGTTGTCTCAGTATTCTCCATGTTGTAAATATGCCAAGAAAAGAGAATCCATTTGGGTTCTCTTTTCCTTTTAAATTTGAGTCCTTAACCTCAAATTTAAAATACGCATTAATAATTGTGATAATTTAACAGAAAAATCACCTTAACATACAGCAAATACAAAAAAGACCGGATATAATATCCGGTCTTTACTTATTATTGATTAACTGGATTTTCACAATATTTCTTTGCAATTGCACTTGCCATATCAATTGCCCTTTGTAGAGTAGCTTGTTTAGAACTAAAATCATAAGGCTCAAATCCAAATTCTTCATAAATTTCAAAGGAGATGCTTGTTACAAGTCTATACTTTGAAGGGATATCTTCATTATCAATTGTTAAATGGAAATCATAACGATCATCAAAACATAATAGTTCAACTTTGAATGTATCATGTGTGCTTGCTTGGCGAAATTGATAATACTCAACTGGATATAAATAATCACCTTCATTTTTGTAGTTAAAGTCTTTAAAAAAAATTATAATCAACGCCCCTCGTGTGTGTTTTTGGAATATCCCCTATTTTTATCATAAACTCTTACCAATTACAAAGTACAGAATCATTAGATTTATTATTTATGGGCGTTTTAAAAACGATGGTTTTTGATAAAAATATAATGAACAAGATATAATCCTTAAAAATCGCTTAACTACGTTATCAAAACTATTATCAAAATCAATTTAACTTTAACTACCCTTTATGATAAAATCATCTTGTAAAGGTTAGGTGATTCCATGAATTCATATATTTATGGCTATGCAAGGGTAAGTACCCAACAACAAGATTTGATTCGTCAACTAGACATGCTTCAAAATTATAACTGTACTGAAATTGCAACTGAAAAAATAACAGGTACGAAAAGTGATCGTCCAGAGCTTACTCGATTAAAAGATAAAATTAGACCTGGTGATACGTTAGTTGTTGAAAGCTTTTCTAGATTAGGAAGAAGTACCAAAGATTTAATTGAACTTGTTGATTTTTTTGAGAATAAGGGAGTTAAGCTAATTAGTATTAAAGAACAGTTTGATACTAATACACCTCAAGGAAAATTGATGTTAACAGTATTTCAAGCATTCAGCCAGTTTGAAAGAGACTTGATTTCTCAACGAACACAAGAGGGGCTTGAAAGTGCAAGAGCAAGGGGAAGAGTAGGTGGACGCCCTCGTGTTAAGGATAGTTTCCTTCAGAGAGCATTGAAGTTATATGATTCTAAAGAATATAGCATCCAAGAAATTGTAAACATGACAGGTATTAGTCAAGCTACACTCTACCGATATATACGAAAAAATAAGCAAACTGAAAAAAGCGAACAAACTAAAGAACAAACAGCCACTATTCGTATGTTGTTACGTGTAGAAAATAATAATAAATTTGTACAAGGAAAGGGGAAAGTTCGAAAGAATATCGAATCCTTTCTCATATCACAATACTATATGGAACAACGTTCAGGAGAATATATATTTTATGTTCCTTACAACACACTTTCAGATTTAGAAAAAAAGGTAGATAGCATAATTCGTGAAATTGGTTTTGAAGCGGATTTACAAAACTGTTTTACGGAGTTGGATGTGTACTGTGATGAATTGGAGCTACAATGGTAAAAGTAGCATTTGCTTATATAAAGAATTACATTATAAAATAATAAGAAGAAAAGAAAGACAGGGAGAGGAAACCCATGTCCACAAAATTAGTAAATTTACGAATTGATTTCGCTTTTAAACAGTTATTCGGAACGAAGGGAAATGAAGAAATTTTAACTGGATTTCTAAACGCTGTCCTAGAAGAATCTTTAGATGCACCTATTGCATCTCTACAACTAGAAGATCCACATCTTCATAAATCTTATGAAGATGATAAGTTATCCATATTAGACTTATTAGCAACATTAGACAACGGAACGCAAGTGAATATAGAGATACAACTTCGCAATACACATGATATGGTGAAGCGATCTTTATATTACTGGAGTAAACTCTATACATCCCAAATGCAAGAGGGGATGCCCTATCGTTCACTTCGGAAAACAATTACCATTAACTTATTAGATTTTATATTATTCTCCCAAGATGATTCATTTCATACCATAGGACAATTATGGAATCCCAAAAAACAGCAGATACTAAGTGATGATATTGAAATCCATTTTGTTGAAATTCCAAAATTGGTCAAACAATGGCATGAAGAAAAAGTAAATCCATGGGAAAATGTATTTGTCCGTTGGATGTTATTACTATCAGCACATGAAGATGAACATTTAACTCAAACATTGGAGGAGATAGCAATGAATCAAGATCCAATTTTACAAAAAGCAATGAATAAGTGGGAAAATATGAGCCATGACTCTTCTTTCCGAACAGCTTATGAAGCTCGTGAAAAGTTACTTCTAGATGAGCAAGCTAAGCTAGCACATGCTCGAGAAGAGGGCTTAGAGGAAGGCATTGAAAAAGGTATTGAGAAAGGGAAAATTCAATTAATTCGTGGTATGCATAAAAATGGTATGCCATTAGAAGACATTGCAAAATTCACAGGTCTAAGTACAGAAGAAATACGAAAATTACTATTATAATACGTATTATTACAAAAACTTTGCGAAAAATATCGCAAAGTTTTTTATTTAGTCCTTTAAACATCAACTCCTTAAAATATTTTTTCCTTTTTTAGACAGTTTACTATTAATTTATAATAGAAGAAACTTATTCTAAATGGAAAAGTGGGGAATAACAGCTATTATATTTATGGAAATGTTAGAGCTAAAGAAAAATACGTTTTATAAAATAATGAAGGAATATGAGAGAGAAAAGTAGCATCTTTCCTATGAGAGGTCCTACTTTTTCTCCAGTTGTAAGAATCTTGGAGTTTTTGCACCAGAACAGTATTATGTATATCGAGAAAAAATAAAAGACAACTCTAATTAAGAGTTGTCTTTTTGTGTAATAAATTTCACAAAATCTGAAGATATACAAACGACTAGAATACGTTATGGTTGTTATTATAACAAAAACGAATATTATTTTGAATAAAAAAATATTCGAATGAGTTTTTGAGCTTTTTGTTAACAATGTTCACAAATAAACTTTTTGTAAAGGTTTTCTTTGAATATAATTATTTATTTTAAAAATATAATCATGGTTATTGTTTTTCGAGGGTTTCCTTATAAACCTTAGCTATATATTTGACAAAATCAATGACGGGATAGTGTATGAGTGAACGGTGCTGCGCAAAGAGAACCCCTTCTTTTTCCATTTTGGAAATAAGTTGTTCAATTTTTAACTCTTTTTGTTGTATCCTATTATAATTTTGGTATACAATGTTTTTCCATTGATAGGAGGATCCGTGAAAATAACTCTCTCCTTTTACCATATGACTAAATATTATTTCTATTTTTTCTCTACGTTGTGTTTCCTTCATATGAGCTTCCGTTGACTGCATGTTTATCGCCTCTTCCCTTTGAGCTGTATACTTTTTCCAAAAATACGGTCTAACTCATCATAGCTAATGTACAGTAATCTTGTTGGGGATTGTCGTTTACGGCTATCTCATCAACTGTATATATTTTCCGAATACTTAATCTAACATCTTGGATCTTACATCTAAATAAGTTGTTAGTCTATATAACATACCATTCATCTTTTCAGTTTTTACTACCAATAACAAAATTAGAAAGTAGCGAAAACGCATGAAAGATTAATTGTTTATCAATCTTTATTATAAAACGATTCTTTATGGGTATGCACCTTTTTGATATGAAAAAAATCATATAGAAATAAAGCGTTCTTAAAGAGTTTTGTTAAAAATTTTTTATGTTTGACTAAAAAAAAGGAAAGTAATATTTATTTGTAGAAAATTTTTAAGGATAAAAATGAATGTAAAAATAGAATGAATATCTATGATAAGAAAAGGGGGCACTTATATATGCTAACAAATGATTTAGATTTCCGATTAGAACCACGTTTAAAAGAACTGTATGAACAACATAAAATAAGAGCGCAGAAGATAGACTGGGGTTATCATGAGTTTTTACCATGGGATAAGGGAATGGACTTTAAAAGAGTTCCTTGGGATGAAAGTCAAGTTACTCTTCCTTCTGGTGTAATTACGGCCATTGAAACAGCTTTATTAACAGAAGTGAATTTACCATGGTTTACAACGTATTTATCTGCGACCTTTAAGGGGTCCCTTTCTGTTATTACAGACTTTATTCATACTTGGACTTCAGAAGAGGATCAACATTCGAATTTATTGGAGACATATTTACTACTCACTCGAAGTGTGAATCCCAAACGATTACATGAATTAAGAAAGTCAGTCGTTGAGGGGGGATTTGAGCCCGATTTTCACACACCAATCGAAGCAATGACGTATACGACGCTACAAGAACTTGCAACGATGGTGTTTTACAATAATGTAGCTAAGGTTGCAAGTAAGCATGATCCAGATCTTGCTACATTATTACGCCGTCTTGCAAAAGATGAAACTCTTCATTATGCATTTTATCGAGACGTCATTCGAACACATTTGGAATTGGAACCTAATTATTGCTATCATATTGCCAATGTGATTAGGAATTTTAAAATGCCAGGTGCTGTCATGCCTGATTTTGAAAATAGAATGACTGTGATTGCAAAAGAAGCTAACTATGGGCCGCTGCAATATTTTGATCAAGTACTTGATGTAGTAGTTGATTATTGGGGGTTAAAAGACTTACGACCAATTGCACCTCTAGCTGAAAAAGCAAGAATTGAGATTTTGGAGTACCACACAAGATTGAAAAAAATACGGGATCGATTTGGTCGTTTTCAAGGGAAAACGGATCTATGTTAATTAATCGATATTTTAGGATGTATATGGACAAATTGACCGTCCCTTTATTGAGAATCTGACACACTCCCTATTGTTTTTGGGGTGTTTTTTACTTAATTTAATTTTTATCAAAAAAGTAGTTGACTCCAAAAATAAATTTATGATATTATAAGATATTTGATAAAAAATCGCATATGTGTTAAGGTTAAGAAGGTTACCATATATGGAGGTGGATTATATGTTTCAAATTGGCGATAACATTGTTTATCCAATGCACGGAGCAGGTATAATTGAAGCCATAGAAGAAAAAGAATTCTCAGGGAAAAAACAAAAGTATTTTGTTATAAAAATGTCAATCAGTAATATGCAAGTCATGATTCCTATGGGTAAAATATTAAGTTCGAGTATACGCCCAGTTGCTGATATACTTGCATTAAAACACATTATACACATTTTTCAGCATGGAGAATCAGATAAATTACTGCCGTGGAAACAAAGGTATAAAGTGAACACGGACAAAATAAAAACGGGTGAAATACAAGAAGGTGCTGAAGTTGTACGTGATTTAATGCGTATGAAGAAAGAAAAGGTACTTAATACAAGCGAAAAAAAAATGTTGGATAACGCACATGAATTTTTGATTAGTGAACTAGGATTAATTAAAGGGATCACTGAAAATCAAATAAAAAGTTTCTGTTAAGGTTCATTATAGATAATGTATTACATCCCCCGAAAATATCCTGAATTTTTCGGGAATATGATTATTATTAAAAGTAAATCATTTCAAAGACATTTAACTTCTTCAACTCACTTTTAGAGTAGGAACCTCTTTTGTTATTACTTCAATCTAATCCATTTTTATTTTTAAATTTCTTTTACGAACGTTCGAAGTTTCATCAAATAACTCGATTAAATAGTCACTTGATTTTTGCAATCCTGATTCACACTGGCACGGACAAGGATCCGTAAGGATGAAAGAGAGGTAGGGCTTTCATTGTTTTAGGTAATATACTATCTAAGTCATTATTTCTAGAAGAAAAAACAATCAATCTCACCGCTATCTTTAAGAGTTTCTTACATCTACTGAGACAGTGAATAGTAATTGTTTATCTTCTTTACGTAAAATTGATAAACGAACTGGTAACACCATATGGTCAACTACAAAAAATGGTTTCCAGACCAGGAAACCATTTTAAATTTCATTTACATAACAATAGTAAATTAAGCAGTAAGAAGGAGTGCACACATGAAAAAAATGTTAACAAAAGAATTAAGTAAGGAATTAAAGAAGCGGGAAGGGATCATTTCTATTACGGTTGAGCCTTATGAAAAAATCGAAGTTGGTGGAATTCGTGTAGATGGACCAGCTGTTATTCTAATTAATCAAGAATAGCTAAAAATAGTTGAATGAACGAAGAAAAGGATCAGCCTTTACGAGAAGGGAAGATCCTTTTTGTTTGCTGTTGATAATAATAGGATATACATTTCATCTGATGCGATGGGATTAAAAGAAAGGAGAGGGTCGGGATTATCATAGCGGAAAGCTTAATATTGGTAGTATTTCTTTTTATGTTATATAAATTAGTTGCTAAAAAAACAAACTAATTATTTGAAACGATAGATTGTTTTCTTTTTAAGGGCGAGATTTATTTTATAGTGAAATGGATAATTTAAAGGAGGAATTTAGATGGATGCAAGGAAAGAACGCATAAAATATGAGAAGATGTCAAAGAACTATAACCATATTTATTTAGTTTCGTTTCTCCTATTAATTGTACTTGTTTGTAGTAGTGTGATTATCATAGGAGCTACAGGGGGGAATTATGGAGTGTTTTTGTTGTTAGCAATTTTACTTAACGCACGTATTACTAAAGAATCTCAAAAAAAGTATGAGCAGTATTCTAATAAAGGGCGTATTTAAAAAGATAAATATCTTGAAAGGAACAACCTGGATGCACATTCAAAATATCCCTATATCATTGCCTATTAATAACAGATTGGCGTCATAGACGAACAAATAAAAACACAGGGTTTTATCTCTGTGTTTCTTCAAATTTTCGTTTTTGAATATATGCTTGAGCATGAATAATTTCTTCCTGAAGCTCTT
>NZ_JBHWYR010000115.1:0-10267 GCF_042728695.1 Bacillus sp. NPDC060175 | reverse complement strand
GAAACAATTTTCTGCGTTAGTTAAAGAAGAAATATCTAATCATAGAGACTAGGAGGAGCTTGATGAAGAAAAAAATATGGCTTCTGTGCATACTATTATTAATTAGCATAATTACTACTTCTTGTAGTGGCGTGAACAGTAATGCAAAGGGAAAAATTAAAATTGGTGTAACGAGTTGGAAAGAAAACATAGCTACCGCAAATATGTGGAAAGTATTACTTGAGCAAAAAGGTTATAAAGTTGAATTGTTATATTTAGAAAAGGCAGCCGTTTGGACCGGGGTAGCACGAGGAGATGTGGACGCCAACTTAGAGGTCTGGCTACCAATTACTGATAAGCCATTATATGAAAAATATAAGGATGATGTTGTAATAAAGTCAGCGTGGTATAAAGGTACTGGTCTTGGTTTAGTTGTTCCTTCATACATGACAGATATCAATAGTATTGAGGATTTGAATGCGAATAAGGATAAATTTAACAATAAAATCATTGGTATTGAACCTGGTAGCAGTTTAATGGGCTTAACAGATAAAGCGATACACAAATATGGGATAGAGCTAAATCTTGTTCAATCTTCAGAAGCCGCTATGATGAGTGAATTAAAAAAAGCATATAATCAAAAGAAACCCATTGCAGTAACATTATGGAATCCACATTGGGCTTTTTCAGAGTTTGATCTTAAATATTTAAAAGATCCTAAAAAGGTGTATGGAGAAAAAGATGATATTTATTACTCTGTTCGTAAAGGATTTGAAAAAGATTATCCAGAGCTTATAAAGTATTTTGATAACTGGAACATGACCGATGAGCAACTCGGAACGTTGATGACCATGATTAATGAATCGAATGACCCTGAACAGGCCGCTGAAAAATGGATAAAAAAGAATAAAAAATTAGTAGATGCGTGGATGAAAAAGTAATCATTTATGGGGTACGGCAACCATTCCTTCTTTTTGGAACCACTCGTAAATACAAAGAAAGAGAAGTGATGTTTTCATATAATCATTTCTCTTTCTTTTGATTAGCTTGCCTTTTCAGTTGGAGGAAGCGATATTCCCCAATGTATCTATGCCATTTATTTCCCGCATAGCTCAGATAATACAATAAATATCCCCATGCAATTGTTGCAGTTCAAACTTTTGTATCCCACTACGTCTAGATAAAAATGCAATGACTCACGTTGATTTCCAAAGTGAGAAACCTTTATATCATTTGAACTTGTTTTATCTGAACTATATGGGGTATTACCACACATTCATCAACTTAAGGATTTAGACTATTTTTGAAGTTAAAAGCACATTACTATTCTTTTATCCATAAGTTGAATTATTACTAATTTTAAAACTTTTATTCTTGGTCTATATTACTTTTTATTCGGATTTATTTCTATCATTTGAATTTGGAATATGTCGCTGTATTTTATTACCAGAACACGCATTTCTTCCTTAAATGAACGCCAGGGTTCAATTTTAATGGATTTAGTAGTTTTATCTAGTAGCGTATACTCATGAACGTAATATGATTTTTCGTTTTTACTCATTGTAATTTTTTCGTTCCCCCTTAAAATAATTAAAAAACTGTAGGTGTGTAAAAATTACACATTAAGTGATGTTGATTAATCTATGTTTAGTTGGTATTGCCTATAGTAATCGTAATATCTTTTTAAAGATAAGAGAGATTTAAAGCCGATTTGCTTCATGATTTGTTCGGAAGTGATTTTTTGTTGAATCATTCTTAAAATAAAGGTGTTTCGGAAATGTTGAGCAGAAATCCCCTTTCGAAGATTCGCACGTTTTATTTCTAAACGAATCATTTTTTGAACAGAGATTTCAGTCAAAAATTTTGGAGCATCATCGTCATAGCTCCAATGATATGTCCCACGAATAAATTCAAAAGCAACAAATAATGGATCGCTGCTGTGGTATTTAGGACGAACAGGTTCAGGAATAGTTTTATAGTAATTGTATAAATGTAATTTGTCTTCTTCTTTCAAATGGATTGTACGATTTATTTTTGAGTCTTCAGGAATAGATAACGTATTACTTTCGAAATGAACGTGTTTCATTCGTAAAGAAACAAGCTCTTTTAAAGATAATCCATAGTCCAGGAGCAACGTAACGATAGAAATGTTCCGTTCTAAGATCATGGGGCGTGTTAATCTTTGTTTTTCAGTCAGTCCTTCTAATGAAGAGATAACCTCTTTTAGACGATTCTCCTCTTGGAGAGAAACGAAATCCTGACTACGTAATGCCCGATCGGGTGGATTTATATGAATGATCCCTTCAATCGGGCTTGGTAAATCTAAGTATTCGTACAATCTATTTAAGACAATATATATGCGGTGTATAGTTTTATCAGAGTATTGACGATCTTCTTTTAAATAATTAAAAAAAGCTTCGAAATCTTTTTTATGGAGTGATTCAAACAGATTATTTTCAGTAAACCTTTTTGATTGGTGCAGCCATTGAATGAAGCTTTCCACATCGTAAATATATCGTTTAATTGTAGAAGGTTTTCTTCCTTTGTTTGATAAATAAGAAGAGAAGCCTTGTATTGTATTTTGGATCTCTTTTGTATTCATCCTATATTTTTCACTCCTTATCCTCATACCTTTTGACTACTCTATAAAATGTGGGGCTTGTCATATTGCACTTTTTCATAGCGTATAGCGCTGTGATTTTTCCATCTTTCCAATCGTTATATGCATCGATAAATTCCTGTGTTATTTCAGTTTTGGGTCTACCCAAATGCTTTCCTTTTTTCTTTGCAGCTTCAATACCTTCACGTTGGCGAGTTTTTATTTTTGTCCGTTCTTCTTCAGCAAGCCAGGACAAGATTTGGAGTACCAAATCAGTAATAAGATTTCCTAAACTATCTTTATATTGAGTTGTATCTAAAAGTGGCATATCTAATACGACAATATGAGCTTGAATATTTTGGGTAATATCTTTCCACTCCTCAAGGATAGCTTCTTTATTTCTGCCGAAACGATCTAGGGAATGAATATATAAAATATCATCTTTTCTTAACATACGTTTTACGAGTTGATATTGATCACGATTAAAATCTCTTCCACTTTGCTTGTCGATAAAAATATCTCGTTCGTCAGTGATCAGTTGTTTCATTGCTTCGAGCTGCCGATCTTCATTTTGATCTTTACTACTAACCCTTATATATCCGAATTTTCTTGTATTCAAAATAAATAGACATCCTTTCGAAAGTGTTTCTAATGAAATTATATCAAAAATACTTCAAAAGGTGTTATTAATTATTTAGTACTTCAAAAGTATATTTTTGAACCTTTCGAAGTACTAAATCGAGTAGGTTTTAATACACTTCAAAAGGTGTACTTTTTGACACAACGTATTATTTTTTAATTAACCAGGCTTAATCCCCCATTTCGGGGCGATGGGCAAAAACATCCATCATGCACTTGTCCCATCGGGACAATGTCTGTAGGTGTGTTTGTCATATATACATTGATGCCACTGAGTCGTTTACTACGAGTAGAATACTTCATTCCTTTCTTTTTTTCTCTTACAGTTTGATCTTGTAATCGTTTTTGTTGTTGTTCTTTGGTTAGTCGATGAACAATCACACGGGTTGGTACTTTATCAGTCATTCCTACATAAGCGTTGGATATTTCACATGTTTGTCCTGGTTGAAGAGAGTTCATTAAGACCTCCATATCTATCTGTATATACTCTGTACCTTTCTTGATTCTTCCATCTTGAAAATAATCAGGAGTGGGATTTTTTTGATAAATACGTGTATTGGATTTAATACGAGAGATATAGTAAGCCTCTTTATCTTGTATATGTTGAAGATCTTTCAAGTGAAAATAACCTAAATCACGGATACATAAATCATTCGCTGTCACAGTTGGGGCACATAGAGAACCATAGGTTCGATCATGTTGTTTACCTGGGCCTGTATGAATATGTAGGAACTGTCCACTTAATAAATCATACTCAACCTGAATCTTCACCCCAGCTGTATGGCTGCATCCTCCTGCACCTGGATAAACAGATGAAAATACATCGGGAAGTTGAAAGGCAGTTGAATCTAGGATACGAATACGTTTGAAAATAGAAGCGTATGGAGAAGTGAGCATCTTAGTTGAAGATAACTTTTGTTTGAGAAGTTCGGCTAACACTTGTTGTAGGAATTGCACGGCTGTGGCATTAAATCGTTGATTCAGTCCTTCGGGACTGATGAGCACTTCTGTTGATGCTTCTAAACAGCTACATAAATGAGTTAAAGAGGTTTTAGCGACTTTTTGACTAATCCATACACATAAAGCGACTAAATCTTTTGCTTGGTACTTACTGGTTCTTTGCACAAAACCAACATTTCTAGCAAGATCTCTTAAGAAATTTGGAGATAAGAAGTTTTGAATTTCTTGAGCAAATAGTTGTAATTCATCAGATACAGAAATAGACATACAAAAACGCCATCCTTTCCTATGATTCTACAGAAAGAATAGCGTATTTTTTCATTTTAGGGGGGATTTTATTTTGTTAGCTTGATAGCGATGTGGTGGTACGCCTATAAGAAAAAACTAACGTCAACGGCAACCCTGATGATCATATATTAAAAACAAAAAAATTCACATTATTTCCTCGCGGAAATAGGCGGAGCCGTAAGAACTACGTCATTATCTTTTAACTGTACGCGAAAAATATATACAGGTTGAGAAAAACCTTTTGTATCAGTGGCGTGCTCTAAATTATACTCTGTAACGACTAATGTCTCACCCTCAAATTCTTCACCCGCTCCGAAAGGTCCCATAGGATAAATGTCTCCATGTTTCAGTTTTTGAAATGCTTCTTTTGGAGAAATAATTTCGACGTCCCGCACTTTTTTACCTTTTGAATCGTAAACAGGTATTTTTTTACCTTCATTACTTAACTCTAGTGATGTTTTTATAGTGACATGAGACATATCTGTTTTTCCATAAGGATCAAATGGCATATTACCAAATTCCTTCATTTGATATGAAACAATTATTCCAAGTGCGACGAAGCTTACTGCAGTGGGTAAGATTAAATATTTGACTATTTGTTTGTGTGATTCCTTTTTTTTAAAAAAAATAAGAACTATATTTAATATACAATATCCTAGCATCATTCCTATGGTATTGTGAAGTAAATCTTCTAGTTCCGCACTTCCACGAAGTGTTATAAATTGAAGAGTTTCAATAAATAAAGATGTTGTAATTGAACTGATTAACATCCATTTTGCTTTTAAAAAAACTTCACTAAATAGAGGTAATAAAATCCCTAGCGGAAATAGCATACCTATATTAACAATGATATGAAAAAAAGAATTAAATGAAAATTGATTCCATGCTTGTTGATACTGGCTCAGTACATCGAAATCAATTGTTCTTACAAAGATATTCTCAGCTGAACGGCCAAATGTGGTAGCTATTATTACAAGGGAATAATAGCCTATTATTAATATAAGTAATATAATTTGTCTTTTAGTTAGTTTTTTTTCTTGTTTATTAATAAAATTCATTTTACACCTCTTTAGAATAATATATATTTTATCTGCCATGGCAAATTATTCGTACTTCCTTATTAAACTTCATTCCAGTTATTTATTCCTTCTTCCACTTGAAGTTAGTTTCTTCTATATGGCGTACCACCAACATTTTAACGAAAATATACGCTAAGCAAATTTCGACATAAAAAATCGTTGATTTTACTAATCTAAGCAACTTATTCATTCTCAAAAACGAGGGTATTTGAGACAAATAAAATTCACGTTTTGAGAATTTCTTAACGTATAAAACGTTAATTACCTTCAGTATAGACGTCTTTCCTTGCAAATTGAATGACTCTTGTCTTACTATTTAAACTGTAATCTTACAGTTTAGTAAGATTACTAAATCTAACTTTTCAAATTCTCGAAATTATGCTTCCATCCGGCTTTTATTCTCAATAATCTGTTTTTAAAAATTCATTTGCATGATTAATGCGCAATTTCTATTTAACATTTTTGTATAAGATAACTTAAATACAACGTTACTAATTTTATAAAGACATATAGGGGTTCGACCGCATGCCCATCAACTTAAGAATTTAGAATTACCCCAAAACGAAAAAATAAGTTTTTTTGTTACAAGTTAGCACAAAATTTCGTTCTGGGGGTACTATAAAATTTCCGCTTGATGGCGATGGGGTATCGCCACATGCCCATCAACTTAAAAATTCAGAATTACCCCAAAACGAAAAAAAGAGTTTTTTTGTTGCAAGTTAGCACAAAAATTTGTTCTGGGGGCACTATAAAATTTTAGCTTGATGGCTATGTGGTGCTACCCCATCGCTATCAAGCTAATAAAAAGAAATGCCCCCTAAATGAAATATTTACTTTTCTTCAATAAACTAACAAACTAAAGTTTATATACGTAAAAAGAATTGCTGTTGTTAAATAAGCGACCTGATTACTTCTCATAATCATTCTTATGAGAAGTACAAAAAAGTTAATATTTTACTAGCTTTTTTGTGTATACATTGTTCGTGAATAATAAAGTTGTTCAAAAATATTGATTATGTAATGAAATTTCATTACACATATTTTGTATATAAATTAACCGGTTCCTTGTATGTTAAGGAACCGGTTGTTGACTTATTTAAAGAAGTTATATTTTATTAATTACTTCCTTGGGGCTTAGATTTCACTTCGTCTTCATTATATTCTTTAGTAGTACCGTGTCCTGAATTCCCACCTTCAATAAATGAGGGTTGTCTTTGATTCGAGTTTTTCTCATCTTGGAAAGTATTTACTTGATCTTGGTTAGACTCACTTATGTCATCTTGAATAATAACATGTGTTACATATCCTATTAAAATACCAATTATAATTAGGCTACTGCAAACACATACTTTAATCCACGTTCCTTTCATTCTCTTCATTCCTCTCTTAGCTGTAGCATCTATTCTTTATAAAAAGTGTATAAGTTGAACTTACAGTTACTTTGAAGTTATGCCATTCTTTGTTTTCTCTAAAGTAAACATATTCATTTTTCAAGAAACATCTAGTACAACTAAATTCTGTTTTTGTAGATAAACAGCTTTGTCTGACTGTTTGGCCACGTCTTGTGAATGAGTTACAACAATAATACACTTATTTTCTTTATGTGCTAATTCTTTAAACAACTCAATAATTTCCATGGACGTTTCTTGATCTAAGTTTCCGGTTGGTTCATCTGCAATTAACAAATCTACATTACAAGATAACGCACGAGCGATTGCGACACGTTGTTGTTGACCACCGCTAAGCTGTAATACATTTCTTTTTGCTTCTATTTCTGTCAATCCAACTTTTTTTAGTAGATCCAATGCTCTTGTCTTTTTATCTTTTACATCGACTCCTGTTATTTCCATTGCTGTTATAACATTTTGAAGTGCAGTCATATAAGTAATGAGATTATAAGATTGAAAGATAATGGATACATACTGATTTCGATAGGAGTCGAGACCAATTTTACGTATATCCGTTCCTTTATATAAGACATATCCACTTTTTGGAACGTCTAATCCACTGGCTAAACTAAGAGTTGTTGTTTTTCCTGAACCGGATGGCCCTAAGATAGTATAAAAACTTCCAGTTTGAAAAGAAAAATTTACATTTTGTAAGATTGTAGTTCTCTTATTATTACTTTCATAATGATAATTGATATTTTTAAACTGCAAAATTGTCTCCATATGAATTCTCCTTATTCGTCTTTTAATAAAATCTGTTTTGGATTTAAACGAAGAATTGATAATGCTGGAAGAATCGTTGCCAGCATAGCGATTCCTAATCCAATCCCCCCTACTTTTCCTAAATCTTCAGTTGAAATACTTACATCGATTTTATCAACCGGATCTACGCCTGCAGTAGGATTACCACTGAATTTTGCTATAGGATCTTCCGGTTTATCTTCATTCTTTGCTATTTCACTAGATAACAGATTATCACCGATTTTTTGGGAAACTTTCTCTCCTGTTGCTAAAGATAAACCAAATGCTAATACAGCAATACATACTACCTCAACTAGTAATTGGCCCATTAACTTCCACTTTTTCTCACCTATAGATAACAAAATCCCCATTTCTTTCCTACGTTCCTTAATAGAGAGCATAATTATTAATCCTAAAATAGTTGCACCTGCAATAGACACCATAATTACAATCGTTTTCGAAAAAGATGCAATATTTTCGATTGGACCAATCATCTGTTTATAAACGCTATCTTGTGCATCTAATTCATAGTACGCTGGTAACCCCAATTTTTTTGCTTCCTCTTTAAATGCATCAATATCCTTAGGGTCCTTTAATGAATAGATTGCATTTTTCAATGAATTCATAACAGAATACGGTACATATATTTGATTAGCAGGCTCTAATAAAGCAAAAGATTGTCCTCCAAAAGATGGAGCCTCTTCTTTAGACTCATATATACCTATAATTTCTAGCTCTTTCGTGGTAAGTTCCTCCTCCATTACTTCACCTATCTGTAGTTTATCACCCACTTTTAAATTGTTTTTTTCAGCTAGTTTTTTTTCAATCATAGCAACGTTTTTTCCTACTGTTTTTGGCGTAATTCCCTCTCCTTCAACAAGTTTTAATTTTTTGTCTTGAGCAGCTTCTAATGAAGAAAAGTCTCTAACACCCTGTAGAGTGAAATTTAAATTATTATTTGGGCCAAATGATTGAGCTCCTCCAGGTGGTTCGATATTATGAAGCTCTTTCAGCTCAGCATTAGCACTTTTTAGATAATTATAGTGATCTAAATACTTAGAGTTCTTTAATTTATCAGCTTCTTTTTCTTCGATACCAGGTACCTTTCTTGCTTCATTAGCATTTTGATTACTGTTTTGTTCTTCCAAATACTTATCCAAATTGATTTTTAAGTTGATATCAGCTCCTAATTGTTTTCTGGCTAAATCGGTTGCTTTATTGGATGCACTTTGAATCGTAAAACCAGCGAATACCAAATTAATAACTACTAGAAAAATAGCAAGTAAAATAAGTGACTTTCCCTTTCTTGATTGTAAACTCAAAAATGATCGTTTGATAAAATTCATGTTCTCTAACCTCCTTGATGCCATATTAAAGTATCCATCTGGAGTTTATATGTAGATTGTTTAGAGAAATGTGGAGTTTATATGAGGTTCTAGTGCAAAAGCTTCAGGGTAATTGCAAGTAATCTCTTAAACTTGGACATACAAATAGGGGCATGACAACATCACCATCAATCTAAGGAGAACAGGATACCCCCAAATAGAAAAAATGGAAGTATCTCGTTTTTATAAATCCAACTTAATTTATTTGTTCATGCAACAAAATCGGTATTTCTTACCACTGTTACAAGGGCAATCTTTGATTACTTTTTTAAATCCGATATATATTCGTTGAATTCCACCCCAACAATGTAGGAAAAATTGTATGCCTCACAAATGTGTGTAAACGTACAATTTTCTTTTTTTGATATGGTGACCGCTATAATATAAAAAGAGCACCACTTTTTGGATGCTCTTCGTTATAACTATATATTATTTAATTTCCTTCTTTTGTTGGTACCATTTTTCCTTGTTGAGGGTTCGTACCTGTACCTTCTGATTTTTCAACAGTTTTTACATGTTCCGATTTTTCAGAGTCTCCCATTTCAAATGCAGGCTGATAATCTGTACCTTCTGGTCTTTCAACGGTTTTTGCATGTTCCGAATTTTCAGGGCTTCCGATTTCAAATGCAGGCTGATAATCTATACCTTCTGGTCTTTCAATTGTTTCACTATATTTCGATTTTTCTACTTTTTGATCTGATTTTACATCTTCTGTACCTATTGCACCACCTGCGAATAATCCTGTACTTAAAAGTGTTCCTGCTAATAATGTTTTAATCATTTTTCATTACCTCCTTGCTTAAGATTACATTCAGCATAAAACACGTATCTGGAGTTGATATGTAGTTTATCTAGAGTCTATGTAAATTTAAAAATCCTCTAATAAAATGTTTTTTTACATAGTTTTAGCAAGTCCTAATGATTTTAAATTAACTTGCTTTAATCGTACATATATTTTAATTTTTTGAAATGTTAATGCACATTATATAATCATGAAAGTAAACTTTTGGGTAAAAGTTTACTTTCGGATTTTGAATCATTTATGGGGTAGCACCACATCACTATCAAGCTAAGCTTATGCAAAGTCAATTTTAGGCGAGATTATTTCTTTTTTCTAAAGGCTACATGTAGGGAGTTTAAAGATTTGCA
>NZ_JBHWYR010000114.1:0-10463 GCF_042728695.1 Bacillus sp. NPDC060175 | reverse complement strand
CTTTTGATTATCTTTATAAATAACTTGAACATTACCTATGATATAATAAATTACAGTTATATAATTCTTAAGTTTTAAATTAAAATAGGATAATCTATTTAAAAAATACAAATTAAATGAAAGGGGAAATAATATGAATGAGAATCAACCAATCAATATGAATACAACGGAAGTAAAGGAGTATTTAAGCGTTAGTAGTTTCGTTGTTAATAATCTTATGAAGCAGGGACAATTAATTCCAATCAATAAAGATACATGGCGATTAGATGGGAGTTTCCTTTTTAGAAAAGAGGATGTAGACTCAATTAAAAAGGAAAGGGAGATAGAAGGTCTTACTTTATACCAGGCTAGTAAAAAATACGATATAAGTACATATCAATTAGAAAAATGGTTAGAAGATGGAGAATTGACAGCTACTATACAGGAATATCGTAACCGTGAGACTAAATTCCTTCAAGAAGAAGAGTTAGGCAATCTTGTACATCGATTGGATCAATCGAATGCAATGTATACATTCTCTCAAAAGTATCATACTGTACTTTTCCAAAGATATATCCAGGGGAATACAATAGCAAGAGTCATTTCTATTCCAAAGCGTGGAGATATTATGTTAATTGATGAGTTCGGAAATGAATTTACCTTAAAAGAAGCAAAAAAATTAGGATATGAACAAGCTTATGAGTTGACTGATAAACCTCGGAGCCATCATCAAAGATTTATTAAGTTTCGTTTACCTAAGTCTGATCAATTACGTAGTAGTTCTTTCCAAAAAGTTGACTTAATACTCCAATATGTCTCACCAAGAAATATAAAGATTTCAGAAGAGGAGGGCTTTTGGTATTTAGATGTACGACAATCACTTATTGAATTGCCTATGGGTATGCAAATGGAGTGGATTGAGAGCCTCTCACCATATTTAATTGAAGGGAAATTAGTGAAACGTGTTAATAGTAGCGTCTATTTAGATAGTAGCAGTGTGACAAAACCAGTTACGATGTCCAGTAAAGAATATCAAGTACTTAATAAAATAGTCGAAGAAACAAACAGCACTATTGACGAATTTATTGCGTCCGCTATTCGCGAAAAAATCAATTACTATCAAAATACACAATAAACGTATTTAAAAGCCATTTTAAGCATAACGAGAATTGATAATCATATAATGATACAGAAAGGTCTTTTCCAGGTAGCTACCTCTTATACATCAAAAAGGCACCTAATTAAGGTGTCTTTTTACTTTTCACCTTTCAAGAAGAACAAGCATATATTAAAGTATAGGACGAGCTTAACCGCTTCTATTCTATTTTGATACTCAGTTAAAACTCCTTATCACATTAAGAGCATCTACTGCCTTGGATGCTCTCTTTTTATTGAACAAAATGGGCATTTAATGTTCTGTAGACGCAGACATAGAGGCAGTAATAACCGTCGAAATTGATAATATCCTTTGAAAGAGCGTTTTTTGTTTATGGATTTTCTAAACTTTTTATGAATGTAGTTGAGATTCGATTGAAGTTCTAACAAAACAACCGAATATGATTAATTAGTACAACCATCGGTCAATTAACAAATGCTTGTATTAGTTTAGTAATGATAAATACGATTGGAAAAGGTGTATAAAATAAAGATTCAACATGGAAATAACTCGTATACATTCACATCGAAAAAGGTTGTCTCATAAAATATAGAGATTGTTCTATTAAGATATTAGAAGGATGTGAGTATATGGAAGACTTAAATGTGAAAATTGACAGTCTAAAATCAGAACAAAAAGAGATCATGCGTGATATTCGTAATTTAGAAACTCGAATAATAATTAACGAGAAAGACATTTCTACAATTAATAAGCAATTAGAAAAAATCAGCACGAATACCTCTTGGATTTTACGGATTATTATCAGTACGATAATTATGGCTGTTCTAGGTTTGATACTAAGAGGGACAATTTAAAATTCCCAAAAGTACTTTTTGAAGAGAGACAAGTGTCTCTCTATTTATTTTGAGGAGACGCATGTCGGAAAAAGATAAAATACTAACTTGAATCATATTTCTCAAAAGTAAATGTAAATAAGTAACTCCAACTATTGAAACTACATAATCCTTATAAATACCTCTATTCATGAGTTTATTTAGCAATTCTTCTTCACCTGTCGTTCCATCTTTAAGACCCATACCAATGACAATACAAATCCTTCCATGAAAGAGTCCATATTCAAGTACCATCATCCTTCCTATTCAAGAGTAATTATCTTTCATACTTCGTAGACATAACAATCTATATTATGTGAAAAAGTCATTATCCTGATTAATAAGCAATACTATAAGAAGAAAATATAATGGAGGTGAAGTCATGGGGGTTGTTAACGCTACAGATGCAGATATTGCACTTTTAGCAAGATTACTGAGAGCAGAAGCCGAAGGAGAAGGAATTCAGGGTATGTTGCTCGTCGGAAATGTAGGAATTAACCGAATAAGAGCCAATTGTTCCGATTTTAAAAATCTTCGTACCATTAGACAAATGATTTACCAAGAACACGCATTTGAAGCTGTTACTCACGGTTATTTCTATCAAAGAGCAAGAGAAAGTGAAAAACGCTTAGCTCGTCGAGTAATCAATGGAGAGAGGTACTGGCCTGGGAAATTTAGTTTATGGTATTTTAGGCCACCAGGTGATTGTCCTCAACAATGGTATAATCAGCCTTTTGTCGGGCGTTTTAAAAAACACTGTTTTTTTCAACCAACAGCCGCAACTTGTGAACAGGTTTATAACACATTTTAAACAGTGATAAAAACAATCTGTAATTAAAGAAAGTATAAAAGAGCGTTAATTTAACACTTGTTTGCTAGTTTTAGGAGTGGTGTCAGGATTTTGCAGATTTCCAATGTTAAGATAAAAAACTTTGTATCAATAGGGTTTCTCCTATTGAAATGTGAAGTTAGTGAACTACTCACCACTTAGCTGACGCTTGAAGTGGGAGCTTCTTGGGAAGTAAGTGATTTTTACTAGTCACTTATGTTTACCAATCTAACAGGGTAGTCCCTCCCCCTAAAAATAGTATGAGTACGTTAGACACATATACGCTACTTTCTTCGCCTGGTTTTCACATATTTCAGTAGCGCAGGACGATAGAACGTTGAAGATTTTACCTTGTAGACGAATTTCCTACAACAACCTTATATCTTCAGTTTTCAAAGAGCGATCTGTATAAAAGTATAGGGTAGCAAATATGTTGGCTTACGCCAACCAAAATTCATCTTCCACTTACCGTTGGGCTATCGTCCTGCACACGCTTGAGTAAGGAGAATTCTTTCGGGAAGTGCGGTTAGAAATAATTTAAAGAAATCTAGATAAAACAAAAAAACACAGATAAATTGCTATCCATGTGTTTTTTGTATCCATTTTTATCATTTAAATATCCATGACTATATATTATAATGATGCCAAATTATGTCATAGTTATGTAGGAGATTCGATGTCTAGAGCAAAAAGATTAAATGAAATGATTATGATGGTTAATCGAATGAAAAAATTTACTGTGGGAGAATTAGCACACGAATTGATTGTTTCAAAACGAACCATTTTCAATTAGGTGTGCACATTTAGACAGTTAAATAAATATAGGTAACTTTATGGAGTGGTGGTATAGGATCTATTAATCCTTAATTATATAATATGAATAACTTGTTGACACTACCACCCCTAAAGGGGCAAGCCGACTAACGTCAGTGGGATTCTTGCTACCAAAGGCAAAGTCCATTTCTGGTATCGCTGACGTGCAAGATTGCGGTGTGCCGTCACCACTCTCACGACAGACCGTATAGGTTCGTGAGCTACGGTACTATCGTTGCGTGTTCATATGTTTTAGCGTCTTGTTCTTGACGACACATATCATTTTACCGATAGCGTGAATTCGGTTATCGAACTCCATATGATATCTTGTTTTCAAGGAACACATAGGCGTTTTAAAGACTTGTGCTTGTCTATCGTTCAAGTATAACCAAAACACAACTGTTTTTCTATGAAAAAGCGATACTTTCATCCCATGCCTAAAGGCGGACTAAAGTCCGATATGGGCTTTCCCACATCGCGAAATCTGTAATTAACTTGTACATTTTTAATAAATTTATTTGTTTTATGTAAAAGGTGCCAAGAAATACTTTGTAGTTTTATTTCTTGGCATGGGTATTTATTTGGGTCATTTGGATGCCGACCTTACAATAGTATATGTCCGCTATATGAAATGGTTTGTTATTTACGTTCAGTTCAGTAAATTTAGGAAAGAAAAAACACCTATTTTTTAATAGGTGTTTTTTCTGCAAATTGGCTTATAAAATTAAAGGAAAGGTATTTCTATTCATTCATTA
Source organism: Bacillus sp. NPDC060175 (assembly GCF_042728695.1). NCBI lineage: Bacteria > Bacillati > Bacillota > Bacilli > Caryophanales > Bacillaceae > Bacillus > Bacillus sp. NPDC060175. The sequence continues at coordinate 6,098 of NZ_JBHWYR010000114.1, read as the reverse complement.
TTAAAAATCATCTCTATGATCATGCTCATGTTCTTCACATTCTCTACAATGCTTCTTACGCTTGCAACAGAAACGATTACAATCAGGTGAATTTATAGAGATTACGTTTATTCTGTTAATCGCAATACGTGCTAATCCTGGGAAACAATCAAAGTCAGATAAAATAATTACGTTGTTTCCTTGAAAACCTTGGAATGTTGCACTTGTAGGTCTTTGACAATCATATTGAATAACAATACAAGTACCAGGAGTTAATGTTCTTAAGAATTGTAATAATTCTGGATTATTATGCTCCTGTCTATTGTTTTCTTCTTTTCTGTGATGATCTCTATGATGATCTCTCCGATCATCACATCTGTTGAAATCACAATCTCCACCAAAACCAAAACCCATAATAATTACCCCCTTTCGTTCGTTAGTACATTTTATGCTCGTCTAGAAGGGATGGTGTGAGTATATGAGTCTAGTTAAGTGTGGATTTTTCATTTAAATATAAAATTGGTTTAATAATACCATCTTCTCCTCTTTAATTTATCAACATATTCCAGTGTGATTTGCGGTGTACTATGACTGATTGTTTCTTGTAACATGGCTACCAATGGATTCTATGTTGACAAAAAACCTGTTTTTTACAGTTGTCGATAAGCATGAATCCTACTAATGGGTTTGTTTCTTTTTCGAGAAGGGAATGACTAGATACTTTTTAGTGCTGGGGATACGAATCGATTTTATGAAAAGCAGAAGTTAATTTAATCCTCCTTTCTTTGTTTTTTCTCCTCACTAGATATAAAGTCCTTATCTCGTAATGCCCGATCAGATTGTTCGGTTTGAATTACACTTTCTATAGGGATTGGTAAATCAAATGATTTATAAATTCGATTAGGAGTAGTATAAATACCATGTATAGTTTTGTCTAAATAATGACGTTCTTCCTTTGTATAATAAGTAATCAGTAAAGTGTTGAGTTGTTTTTTCTACAATTATAAAAAGATATGGATGAGAAGAAAAAGCAAAAAGAGGACATAAAAAAGTGTTATGTAGCGGAGATTCTTTCGTTTTGTCAATGTACGGCGTAACAGGCGGAAGAATTTGGATTGAACAGGGAAGACGTATAGCGCTATGCTTCTTTATTGAGAATATTATGGCCTTGGCATATATGTAGATATAGTAACTGGTTAAAAAGCGTGAAGAATGGAAAGCGAAATTCCAGTTCTAGCGTCAACGCTCGCGAAGAAAACAGTACTGATACGTTCTTTTTTTAGCATCTACATGTATTTGGGTATATAGAAAAAACTCTTCACGAAGAACTGCAGCGTGCAAATGTAAACGAACAAGATCACCCTACTCTATGAGGAGGTCATGAAAATATCCAAATAACGAAGCTTTACTTGGAGAAACAAATGAAACGAAAAAATAATGTAAGAATGACTTTTGTAGATATGTTCAATGGAATTTCTTGTGAATCTCAAATATAGTAAGGGAAATGTATATAAAGAGATCACTTGTCTTGGAAACAAGTGATCTCTTCATTAGATAAATTGCTACTTACCAACAGCAAGTAGTCGTTATCCCATACATATGTTCAGGAGATATTATAACACAATTTTTTTAGTTATATAGAGGGGAGCATCAGGATTTTTCTTTATAGAAGAATAACCCTCTAAGGTGCCTTCCTCCGACTTGAACCACGTTCATTAATATAAATTTTTCCGTATTATCCCTTTGTTATACGTGTAAACACATCCTATAAAACAGAATCGTCTATATGCACTAGATTGTTAGTACACAACATACAAAAGAATTGAGATCAGTATCAGAGTGACGCCATATCTTTTAAAATGAACGATATGTTATGCTTTTCAAAAGAATCTGCTGTATAGGATGCATGCACATTCATTATTTCACTATGTTTATTATTAATTATATGTATATTTTTTATGTTATGCATAACTGCATTATTTAGGTAGTGTGTATAGAAAAGGGACTCTAATAACAGTGCCCTTTCCTAGTATCCGAATCCGCCGCCCCAACAGCTACATCCGATAATGATTAACAAGATGAAGAGAATGATCAGTAAAGCCAAGCCGCCGCAAGAATCACCGTAACTCATAATTTTTCCTCCTTTAATTAGAAGACTTAACAATGGGATAGATTGTTGTTTTAATGGATTTACATTACTGTATGTTTTTATGGAATGAATGAGCAAGCCCATTTAGAAATAAAGAAAAGACACTCATATAAGAGTGTCTTTTCTGATAGTTTTTTAGCAGAAGCAAGCAGCTCCAACTATGATTAATAAAATAAATAATACAACTAATAAAGCAAAGCCACCAGAAAAGCCGCAGCCACAACTACCACCAAATCCCATAATAGTTCCTCCTTTTGGTAAGAGGGTAAAACAAGGGGTCACTCAAGTATTTTAATGGATTCATTTTACTTTATGTTTTTATAGAGTAATTGAGCAGGTCCTTTTAAAAAAGAAAAGGCGCCATAAGGCGGGTAGATAAGGTTTTAATTTTCCAATCTAAATAAATTATGTAGTAGCTCTTTGAGGTTATATCATAATATATTGTTTATTTAATGTTAATTATTACATACTCTTTTCCAGACTCCTAATTTTCATAAAAAAAGGTCGAAATTGGCTACTGCAAAGATGAATTAAAACGATGTGAATCTAGATTTTACATTTTCTGTTCTAAAAATTGGATTCCTCATGAAGAAATTATTGAATTAAAAACTGAATACAATAAAAAACTTGAAATTAGAGCATAAACAATTTCGAGAGTTTATAAAGATATTAAAATAGAATATAAATCTTGTAGAGTAAACCCTTTAGAACTAGCTGAACTGGCTAGAGAATCTAAGTTAACAAACAATGAAATTCATGATTATGCTATGCTTATTTCAAAAATTTTCGAGTGAAAAGGTGAGTTAATGACTCGGGAGGAATATGAAAAAGAATCTCCGGATATAGCATTTCTGGCCATTAACACCATACAAGAGTTATAAAGAAACATAAGTGAGCTAGAATTAAAAAACGAACAATTAAAAGGTATAAATAAAATTTCTAAATACAATTATTATAATGTATCAAAATTCCCAGATTCCCGGGAGTTACTGCATAATAGCTCAATATTTTTGAGCTCACTATAATAATATAAAATTATTTAGGGAGAGAATGATGGGAGATTTTCTCTTAGGGAGAAAATATTGATTGAATTGAAAAAGGAAGTCATAGCGTTATATGTAGGGTTTTTTGAATGAGTGCTCTTTTTACAAATTAAAGAGCAGCTAACAAAAGTTAACTGCTCAAGCAAGGAAATCGGAGAAAGGATTACCATGTTATCTGTAGTGTTGACGGAATATTCAATTTTATTCATAAGGCATATGTATTTAAAGAAAAATATAGCCCACCACGAATAATGCAATCTATCCAATTGAAAGAGCAATATATTTGAAATTTTCATGATTACCCCTTTTAGATATAGATTGCTCTATTCATAAGAACTTTATTAAATTTATAATTAAATAAAAAGAGCACTATTTATGGTGCTCTATGACCAAGATTCATACTGAAAAAAGGACAACTTCACCGACAGGTGAAGTCTGTATAAAATGAGGTGAAGTTCATACAAAAGTTGTTTGGAATTGCATCATAATTTGTAATTACACAGACTGTTTAGGATTTATATCCCTATAAAATGATTTTTGAACCAGAACCAAAAAGACCACCCTAAGGTGATCTTCTTATGTAGGGCGGGAAGACATCGGTCTTCCCTTCGGGTTGCCCCGATGGAAAGGGCGTTTTGTTTCCAAAACTGTTTTTCCTAATTACATAGTATGCAAGAGTTTCAGTTTAGTTCCTAAATTATTCAATAAAAAACTAAAAGTTTAATATATAGCTTTTGTTTTTTATTTATGGTGGATTGATCTCATCGCTATCAATCTAAAGTTATGAAGTACCCCCTAAATGAAAAAATTTATCCCACTACAATTATTTATGACCATTCAGCTCATTTTTTTCGTATTGGGGGTGATTTGTATTCTTAACCTGATAGTCATGTTATTAAATGATTTTTGAACCAGAACCAAAAAGACCACCCTAAGGTGATCTTCTTATGTAGGGCGGGAAGACATCGGTCTTCCCTTCGGATGGCACCGATGGAAAGGTCGTTTTGTTTCCAAAACTGTTTTTCCTGATTACATAGTATGCAAGAATTTCAGTTTAGTTCCTAAATTATTCAATAAGAAACTAAAAGTTTAATATATAACTTTTAGTTTTTATTTCTGATGTAAAGTGATAATAAAGTTATTTAATTCTGATCTAAAAATATAAGAGCCTCGCTGCAAATCATATTGTAGTAAGGCTCTTTAAAGTTGTTTAATTTCTAACCATTTAAATGTGTTTGTAGACAAAAATCAATAATAAAGTTGTTTAAATCTTGTTCAACTAAAGCACCTGTTAGTTGAAGAACAACAAAATGAACTGACAAGCAATAGATATGGAAATTAGGTTAAAGAAGTTAATGATTGCATTTACTCGCTTGAATTGCAAACTGAATTGCTCCTAATTAGCCAGTCTTTGATTAGTCCTTGTACTATTTTACGTTTTTCTATTTGAAGCATATGACCAGCACCATCTAAAACGGCAAACGTAGCATTCGGAAATTTTTCTAGAAGAAAGAAGTGATCTTTATACCCACAGATTGAATCCTGTTTCCCTAGAATGATCAGTGCAGGTTGTGTAAGTGTACCTACATCATTAAGTGGTTCTTCAGAAAGAAAATACCCTTTCTCTCTCCAATTTGACATTAAAAAATTTTTATTAGCTAATAATCGTCCAGGTTGGATTTCGTTTAAAAAGTATTTAAGGTTCTCTTTATTTTGATAATTCATCAATGTTTCAAAAGCCATTCTTTTATCAGAATCCAATTCTTTTAATAAATCTTCATCTTTTGTAACAACTATTTTTTTAGGAAGATCTCTATCTTTCAAATGAAGTGAAGTAGCCAGCAAACAAATGCTCTTTACATTTTTATGTCTATGGTGCAAAACACCTTGTGCCAAATATCCTCCAAATGAAAAACCAATAAGAGAAAATGCTTGGTTAGGAATTATCATATCAATAAAATCCAAAATATTTAAAAGCATATCATCTGAAGAGTTGAAATTTTCGTCAATTAAACTTCGACCGTGAGCAGGTAAATCTATATATATCCTCTGAAAACCTTGAATCTCATCGAAAATTGGCTCTATCCAGGCTTTCATAGATTTATGGTCTGTACCCATTGAATGCATTATTAATATAGGAAAACCATTCCCTACGATTTCATAATAAATACTACCTTTTGCAACTAAGCAATCCATCGAAATTTTTCTCCTTATTCACATCACTTTTATCCAAAACATTTTATGTCCGCCTACTATATATAGTTCTGTATTAAGTTAAAAAAACCTTTTAAACTGCTTGAAAGAAAGATTTTTAAATAACTTAATTATTTTTTAAATGACTATGTTGTGAATTAAATAACTTTATTATCACAGTACAGCTGGATAAAATAGCACGTCTTTTTATTAGGGGTATTGCTAGCATTTTTGAAAAACCCTACGCTAAGTGAAAAAATACAATATGCCGTCCATATAGACAGCTCATTTACATCATTCTCGTTAGTGGAATTTATTCACAAATTTAACCATTTAATGCTATCATCGTAATAAAAGGGGGAAAAGGTAATGGATAAATTTTTATATTTAATTTCAATAATAGGAGTATTGTTATTAGTTATCGCCATATTTTTGAAAAAACCACGTAGATAACGCTTTTATATGCTGCTGTTATGAGATTCAATTAAACTTTAATGATTGTTCTTTATTGAAAGGGATTTCATTTAACGCAATAGATAGATGACCTCAACTTTTTTAATATTTTTAAGTGATTCATGAATACAAAGAAGCCTTTTCCCGTTTTATTGTTTAATTGCGTTTTTTTACATAAAAGTTTACTTTCATAAAGATAGAAAATTAATAATTTTCATATATTAATATTAAGTTTTTTACCAATAAATAATTATCAAAATCCCTCTAAATCAACCATGCAA
>NZ_JBHWYR010000113.1:0-10831 GCF_042728695.1 Bacillus sp. NPDC060175 | reverse complement strand
GTGCTTTATTTGGATAGATACGAAATTTATATGCTTTATTAATCATCATTCATTTCACCTCCATTTCGGTATGTTTCTATTGTACAACAAACGTATATTCGATAGGTAGTGAAGTAACAGTTTATGTATGTCGAACAATTAAGATGGCTTCCTGCCATCCCTTGTCCGAAGCCAATTCATCTCCCACCTACTCACTTCGCGTTCCTTGAGGAAGGAGTCTTCTTGGCTAAAATGATAAAAAACTTTGAATCTCTTGAGCAAATAGGTGTAATTCGTCAGACACAGAAACAGACATAAAAAACGCCATCCTTTCCTATGATTCTACAGAAAGAATAGCGTATTTTTTCATTTTAGGGTGTCATTTCTTTTTATTAGCTTGATAGCGATAGGGTAGCACCACATATCCATCAAGCTAAGGTTTTAAGATACCCCTAAAACAAAAATTTTATACACTTAAGGAATTTGTAAGTATCAAGTAAGAAAAACGAGAGCTTTGTTTCGTATAATCAAAATATAAAGTGAAGGAAAAAAGATTATTTCTGGGGTTAATATGCATGTGGAAAAAGGAGAAATCTACGGCTTTTTAGAGTAATAATATCAGTATGTCCAAGTCTTGGAAATTACTTGCAAATATTTTGAAGTTTTTGCACCAGAACCCTAATTACCATAACTGTTTTTTATCATCACATATTGGAGGTTAAAACATGAATAAAAAAAAGAAAATACAAAAATCAGCACTTACCTTTACCCTACTCTTTTCTTTAGGCGTTTCATCTTTCCCGCTTACAACAGCTATTCACGCAGATACACGCGAGGAACAATCTGAAAAAAAGAAACTAATCTCTTTAACGGAGCGTACATCATTATTTTTTGAATATCTCCAGCAAGGTAAGTATGCAGAGGCACTCCAGTTGACTTCTGCTGCTTTTCAATCCAAGTTTACAGCAAACACATTACAAAACTGGTGGACACAAAGTGACTGGAGCGGGATAAAAAGCATGGGAACCCCCGTGATAAAAGAACGAAACTTGGTCCATCAGACGGTGGAAATTCCAAGAACTACCCAAGGAACTACCATGCCGCTACTCCTTAAATTTACACCTGGTGGAAAAGTAGATGAAGTTGGGGTAAGGATGCCTCCAGAATCTTATACCATCCCGCATCCTAGCTATGATCAACCTGCTTCCTATCAAGAACGTGAAATCATCATTGGAAATTCTACATATCCGTTACCAGCCACATTAACGGTTCCGAAACATAAACCTGGAGAAAAGGTACCCGTAGTTGTTCTTGTTCATGGTGCTGGCATCCATGATCGCGATAGTACATATCTGGGAACAAAAATCTTACGAGACCTTGCGGTGGGCCTTTCATCCAACGGAATTGCAGTGTTACGCTATGAAAAACGCACCTTAGAACACGCATTAAAGATGAGTGCAGAACCTGGTACGTTAGACCGTGATACTACAGATGATGCCATATATGCAGCAAAATCAGCAGCCCAGCAGGAAGGTATTGATCCAAATAATATTTTCATTCTTGGACATAGCCTAGGAGCTGGCACAATGCCGCGTATACTGAGCAAAGCACCTTCCTCACTTGTCAGAGGAAGTATCTTACTCGCACCACCTGCACGCCCTTTGACTGACATTGCCATTGATCAGAATCAATACCTTGGGGCGCCAAAGGAAGTAATCGATGAACTAAAAAGACAGGTCGCATTTATCCAGGATCCTACTTTTGATCCAGACCATCCTCCAGCTGGCTACAATTTTGGGTCGCCCCATTTTATGTATGATGTTTCTAGGTGGCGTCCAGTTGAAGAGGCAAAATCACGAAAAGAGCCTTTACTGATTCTGCAAGGGGCACGCGATTATCAAGTAACAGTAAAAGATGAATATACAAAATGGCAGGAAGGACTTTCAAACCGCAGGAATGTTCAGTTCAAAGAATACCCGAAATTGAATCATTTTTTCACGGAGGGAGATGGAGAATTAAGTCTTCCTAGTGAATACGAAATCCCTGCTAATGTTCCCGAGTACGTCATCCAGGACATTATTACATGGGTCAACGAGACAAAAAAATAAGATAACATCAAAAGCCTTCATGCAATCATCATTGCGTGAAGGCTTTTTTGAAACTAGTGATTTCATCCAAGTGATTCAGACATATCTATTATTTTCGATATCATTTTATATAATATTTGCCCCATAACGAAAAATTAGAGTCATTTATAGCAATGAAGTTCATTTTTATCGTTTTTGGGGCAACCCGTTCTGTTAGGTTGATAGCAATGTGTTGGTGTTAGAAAAACACTGAAATTTGCTACACTACAAAAATTACCCTTAGCAATAGTTAATGTTTTGAATGCATCAAACTTTTTGCTTTTAAGTATAGAATCACTCTTCTTATACACTCACTCGCCGCAATAAAGCAAAAAATACCATTCGTTACTAAACCTAGCGCATACTGACTTGAACCTTTAAAAATATTGCTTTTGATTTTACACGTAGGACATATCATTGGAGTTATCAAGATGATGCACCAAAATTCTTAACTGAAATCTCAATACAGAAAATGATTCGTTTAGAGGTGAAACGTGCTAATCTTCGAAAGGGAATTTCTTCCCAACATTTTCGAAACACCTATATTTTAAGAAGAATTCAAGGAAACAATACACCTGAAAAAATTATGCAGCAAATAGGATTTAAATCTAACTTGTCATTAAAAAGATATTACGATTATTATAAATGCTCTATAGCAAATACAGACTCACATCTATCACTTAATGTGTAATTTTTACACATCTAGAGGTATCGCCAACATTTTAGAAAAAACACGCTAAGCAAAAATATAATAAGCTGTCCATATGGACAGCTTATTTACATAATTATCGTTATCGGAAGTTGTTTTTACACATACTTGGTCTTGTAACATTCATGTTCAGCTTTATCATATACCTCCGCTACAAACTCGAAAAGTAACGAATCTTTAGGGAGAAATACAGTATCGTTGGCATGCTTTAAAAAGCGATAGCCCGTCTCTTTACATACAATTTCGACTTCAACCATATCAAAACGGACTTGCTTTGCATCTTCCAACTCAATTCCCATTGTTAAAGAATGGACTCCATCACCAAAGGACTTGAAAATCATGAGTTTATTTGACAAATCTGAGTGATGAAGACAGGTGAGTTCTCCGTTCACATACGCCTTTGTTCTGTCTTGCTTTGGAATACACTCTATATGGTGGATTTTTTTATAACAATGTAATGTGAAGGAGTATGTATGATACTCATTTGGCTTGACATCAATCCCGTATTTATAAGCAAAAGTCCGATGTACCATTTCAAAAAACAAAGGCATGACAATGTCATCCCAAGAGTCATATGCAAAAGCCGCTATTGGAATTAAGTGTGGGTATAGATCCGTCAATGTATTTCCAAAATTCAAGAGAATATCTGTATCCGTAAGCGATTGTAAGTCTATATCCTTTTCGTGGTCTTCCACTTTCAGCAATCTCCTATCAATCATCGTTACCCCCCCTTTACACTTGGTATTGCAAACATACTGTGGAAGTTACAGCAATCTCCTCTCTTGTTCAGAGATAAGTGTAATCCACACCCATTAATCATTTTCACCTGAATACACTTTTAAATCTTCCATTGCTATGGCTATAGCATGTTTTTCTGTATCAATTAACGATATTCCCTGTTTAATAGGAGCCCAATGCTTATATCCATAATCCTCAAACCACGCAAAAACTTCTGTAGTGAAAAAGTCATTATTTTGTTTGATAACTTGAACCTTGTATCTTTTGTTTTGGGAAACAATCTCTTTAATGATTTCTGTCATTGTCTATCTCCTTCTACCTTTTATCCAGATTGTACCACATCAAGAATATAGATAATAAAAGGTATTTTGATTGCATATTCTATACATGCTCGGTTAACATAACGTCCTATTATTGGTAGCAAAGAAAAAGGGGAATCCTTACTCTCAGAAGGAATCCCCTTTTTTATTTTCTATAACGCTATTCATCTTTTTATACATTCCTATCCTGGCATGGGTTTTAGGGTTCTCGTTTGTTATTGGAATAACCGAAAAACTGTATAAAATCTTGCATGCTCTTAGCGTGGGGTCTTTCCGGAATGCTGGCGGTATCCCATCGCTATCAAGCTAAAATTTTATAGTACCCCCAGAACGAAATTTTGTACTAACTTGTAACAATAAAGCTTATTTTTTTATTTTGGGGTATTTGCTTTTCTTAGCTTGATGGTGATGTGGCTGAACCCCTAAACGTACAATTTTCTTTTCTCGGTCGTGTCGGACCTTATAGCATTTAGGTAATCAGCTATTTGTTAATCGTGAGGCAGCTATTTTTAGCTAAAAAACCAATAATAGAAATATAATACAGATTACGAACCCTTTTACACGTATCTCGGCTGAACCTCAGAATCACATATTGTTATGACTACTGCTATTCTTCTCTAATTACATCTATAACGTTATCCTTTTTAATTTTCCGAAGCGGAATTAGTACCGATACATAACTAATCAACAGTGCAGTTATAAATGTGATGAAGCTAGATTGATAAGGAATAATCCATTCAAACGACACCGTATTTGAAAGTGCTACATAAAGAATATACGACAGCATACAACCGAAAAAGATCCCTTGTATGCTTCCAAAGAAACCGTACAGGAGTCCTTCATATATAACCATCTTTTTCAAATCCTTTTGCGACATACCAATCGATTTTAAAGCAGCTAGTTCTTTTCTTCTCATAATGATGCTGACTGTAATGGTATTTAAAATATTCACACAACCAATCAGTGTAATAACAGCTATAAATCCGTACCCTAATATTTTTATATAAAGTATATTATCTTTATGGAAATTACTTTGAACAATATTATTTTTTACATCTATAGATGCATCTCCACCGAGTTTCTTTTGTATATCTAAAATTGTAGCATCAGCCTGATATTGATTCTCTAAATCAATTTCAAAACCTGTTAATTTTTGTGGAGATGGTGTAATATATTCGGCTATTTGTTCACTAGTAATAAAAGTTATGGTATCCATCACTCTGCTCATATTAAAAATATCCAATTCTACAATTGCAGCTATTTTTAAAACTTCTAGTTTTTCTTCATTGTAGGAGATTTCCTCTGTAGATTTTCTTTCCTGCTGACTTGTTATTTGGATTTCATCCCCTACCTGAAAAGTGCTTAGAGAACCTATATATTTTTTACTTGTATTCATATCATTTGATGCAGCTTGTTTTACTAAAATAACCTCTTTTTCACGATTTAATTTTGAAATATCAATCCTTCCACTAGTTACATTTTCAGCTAGTTTCTTTAAACTACTCTCATCGTATGCTTTTATTTGTGTTTTCATAACTTCTACAGTTTGATTATTATATTTTACTTTTTGATACAGCGATTCATTTCCTTGTAATTCTTTAATTTGTTTATTTTTTGGTACTTTCGTATAAAAATCATGTGCCTGATATTGCTTGTACAGCTTCTCTACGTTATTAATTTTATAAAGATTTCGACTCATACGATCTATACTAGGCCTGTCTAAATTCGAATTAACCGAAACTGATATGTCCGATTTTAGAGCTTGAATTTCCGGTTGTTTACGCTGAATGACAGTATCTATGAGAAACGTAAACGTGATATACAGTACACTACTTATAATAATAGACAAAATTGTAACTGTATATCTATTGGGATTCCTTTGTATATTTTTTAATGCCATACTTAACGGAAAAGATAGTGGTTTCTTTAGCTTTGTTCCCTTTTTTTTCTTTATTTTATCTTTTTTTATAGCTAATCGGCTACTTACGGCCAGTAACGGTGAAATTCTACCTGCAAAAAAAGCAGGAAAATAGCTTGAAATATAGACAGTTATCAATGTAATTAAAGAACTTACACATATAATTAACCAATCTAATTTAATTGTATATCCCATAGAATTTTTAAGTACGTTTATCAGTACTTGATTAAGTAAAAAGACTACTAATATACTGCACAAAATCCCAAAAAAGATAGCAATAATAGAAAGAAATGTTGCTTCTCTTATCACAATTTTTCTAATTTGTTTTTTGGTAGCTCCTATACTTCTCAATAACCCAAACTGTTTCATTCGCTCTACTATACTAATTTGAAATGCATTGTAAATAATAACAATCGTAGAAATCACAACAATCCCAATACTAATAGCGGCTGCCACCATGATCTCCACACTAGGCTTTAAGGCTCTCTTTAATTCGACATTCACTTTTATATTTTCTTTATCCGTCAATAATTTAAATTGATTTTCAACTTCATCAAAGTTTGCGTACTTATTCAATTCAATCAATACGCTACCTTCTCCAACTTTAAACTTATTTTTATATGTCCATAATTGGCCTGTTTTGTTTCCCTTAGTACTACTAGAATCATTTAGCAAACCAACAAGTTTATATTTTTTTTCATGAATAGTAAACATATCGCCTAATTTAAGATTAGGCCCGAAGTAAGGTAGCATCCATTTTTCCAAAACAGCCTCATTTTCAGTTGAAGGTAGCTTACCTTGTACAGGAATACTAGACTTTAAAAACTTTAATGCTTGATGATCTGCATACATATAAGAGACAGCTATCTCATCAACATGGAACGTCTCTCCTGAAGATATAATGCCATAAGAAGATATATTGGGATTACTTTTTATCATATTGAAAAGCTTTTGATTATAATTTTCAACTGAAATATTTGCGGAACCCATAGAACCTTTTTTAGCATTTTCAATTCCCGAAGTGTATCCGCTATTAAAAAACAGTCCAATCGTTGTTATTAGCGCCAATGCTAAAATAATCCCTGTTAATGTTAGCAAAGTACGTTTGATATTACTCCTGAGATATTTTTGACTTAACTGTTTGTAACTACGAATCAATATTCCTCCCCTCCACAGTTTGCATGATTTTGTACTAATTGTTTATCTGAAATAATCATTCCATCTTCAATGGTTATTATTCGATCAGAATTTGATGCGATAGCAGGGTCATGGGTAATTAAAATCACCGTCTGATTATATTTTTTAGCCGTTACTTTTAATAAATTCAACACTTCTTTTGTATTTTTTGTATCTAAATTTCCAGTAGGTTCATCCGCTAAAATAATATCGGGTTTATTTATAAGAGATCTACCAATAGATACCCTTTGTTGTTGACCACCCGATAATTCAGAAGGCAAATGATCTCGTCTTTCATTTAACCCTAGAGTTCGTATAATTTCATCCAGGTAATGATCATCTACCTGTTCCTCGTCCAATAGGGCTGGCAAAGCAATATTTTCTTGTACATTCAAGACAGGAATCAAATTAAAAAACTGAAATATAAAGCCAACTTTTCTTCGGCGAAAAATAGAAAGTTCATTATCTTTATAATTGTAGATATTTTCGCCTCCTATAAACACATTTCCTGAACTCGGACGATCCAGCCCTCCTAAAATATGCAATAACGTACTTTTACCAGAGCCTGACGCTCCAACTATGGTTACGAATTCTCCCCTATGGATGGAAAGATTAATTCCTTTTAACGCCTGTACTTGCGTTTCTCCCTCTCCATATGTTTTTACTACATTTTCTAATTTAACAACCTCCATAAAGCCCATCCTTTTCATAGATTAATTTTGAATCTCTACAAAATAGAGTTTATCCTTATCGTAGTCACCATTCTCGTCTTTTACTTCATACACTTCTGAAATGTTTTCGACCACCTTGTTTATCTTGTTTTTATTTTTATAATCAAAATTTTCTTTTGCAAACTGAATTAACGAAAGGTTTACTTCTTTTTCTTGTAATTGTTTATATGTTTCCTCATTAACAATCACTATGGGTGATGAAAAATAGCCAATCCAATTATTTTGTTCGATATGTTGAACAGGTATCATTTGTCCATTTAAATTTAATTTCCCATCCTGTATCTCCCCAGGTTCTTCCTTTTTTCTGTAAAATAAGTTTTTTTCACTCGCTAATTCTTTTATTTCTTTTACCGGGGTTGAAGTCATTGAGCTATCTTCTTTTGATAAGGGCGTTCTTACAATACCTTTTTTTAAGAATTTTTCAGCTGTAGATTTTGTAATTACCGCATATTGTTTCTTTCTAACAGATGATTTATCAATTTCCTTGTCCATCTCTTCTTCAGTCATATTTTCTTCTTTTTCTTTCCATTCTTTCTTAATCTCTTCTTTTTGTTCGGTAGTGAGTTCTTGTTTTATTAATTCTGTGACCAATTTATAACTATAATCTGCTGTTTGTACATTTTGATCTTTATACAAATTTTTAACAGCTGATATATTTTCTTTCGTTCCCGATATCATGATACCGTTTACTGGCTGTGAGGGACCATTTATATAACGATTTACAGCAAACCCTATACCCATAAAAATTGCTGTTACTGCTAGAAATCCTATTATCTTTCTCATTTTCTTCCTCCTCATATACTATGTTTAATCTGGGATTAGAACAGTAGGTTTTTTCTTTATATAAACAGTGGCTAAAATGCTACAAGTCTTAATAAAGAATGATTACCTTCAGTATAGACGTCTTTAATTGCTAATTGAATAACTCTTGTCTTACTATATATACTTTAATCTTACAGTTTAGTAAGATTACTAAATCTAACTTTTCATATACTCGTAACTCTGATCAAGATATATTTTAAAATTGTACAATTAAATGGCTTTTATACACTTATTTAAGTACACACATACTTTTCAAATTCTCAAAAATCCACTGCCATTCAGCTCTTATTCTCAATAATCTGTTTTTAAAAATTCATTTACATAATTAATGCGAATCCAATTTTTATTTAACATTTTTGTATAAGATAACTTAAATAAAACATTACTGATTTTATAAAGACGTACAAATTCAACAGGACTCTATTACAAGGTTTTTCAAAATATAAGCAAGAATATGTATGAATTACGTAAATATTATGCTTTAAGTAATTGTTGTATCTCATTATGTGCTGAAAAGCTGAAAGCCGATTTGGGTATTATGCTTATACTCAGAAAAGCCTCTAAAAGTCCATTTCCATACTAAACCATTTTAAATTAGCCAATCAACGTGTAAAATAACTGTCATAATCTAAAATACTGCAATAATCAAAGACAAATGAGGAGAGAGACTGTGGATAAATTATTATTCGTTGAAGACGATAACGATCTAGGAATGGCTATTGAGTTTACTCTAAAAGGAGAAGGGCTTGAGGTTATAAGAGTTTCTACTGTACAAGATGCAAAAGACCAATACGAAAATAATAAATTTGATTTAGCTATATTGGATGTTGGACTCCCAGATGGAAATGGGTATGATTTATGTACCTATCTTAAAAGAAAAGGTGATATACCTATTATTTTTCTCACAGCACTAGATGAGGAAGCAAATGTAGTAATGGGCCTTGAAATTGGTGGAGATGATTATATAACAAAACCCTTCAGGGTAAAAGAGCTATTATCTAGAGTAAAGGTACAATTAAGAAAAAAAATTAAAACAGCTTCTAATACTATATTGAGGTCTGGAAATATACAGCTTGAAGTTGAAGCGGCCAGAGCTTTTAAGCATGAGAAAAGTATAAATTTAACGCATTTAGAATACAAACTCTTATTAACGTTAATGCTAAATCCTCATAAAGTATTACAAAGAAATGAGATATTGAAAAAAATAGCAGATGAAAGTGAAGTGTTTTTCGATGAAAATACTCTTTCTGTTTATGTAAAAAGATTAAGAAGTAAAATTGAGGATACTCCACAAAACCCTAACTGCATAATCACACAAAGAGGTCTCGGATATTATTGGAATAAAGACGTCAGTAAGGAGTAATTTAATGATAAATCGAGAAATAAAAATTAATATACTTACATTAGCATTAATCTCTTTTTTATTTATTATATATCAAGTTATCACAGTTCATATTCTATATGACCATTTAAAAAATGATTATATTACTATTTGGAGTGAAATTACCGGGAAACTTATTGCACAAAACCCAGAAAATGAATACGAAATAATACAAGCACTTACAAATGATACAGCGAATAAAAAAGATTATTCCAGTGATGGAGAAATGCTATTAAATCAATATGGTCTATCTGCTGAATTGGATTCAAGACTTTTTCCTTATTTAAATAAACATATATCCCAAAACAATATATACATGTTCCTTGGAGCAATAGGGTTCAGTTTAATCCTAATTTTTCTAAATTACTTACAATATAAATCTTTTTTCTTAAAAATTAGAAATGTAACAGCTGCAGCGAATAAAATTATTGAAGGTGATTACACCATTGATATCAAGGAAAATAGAGAAGGAGATCTAGCTAAACTTGCTAATTCTTTTCATAAACTGAAAAATGTTATTAGAAAAAGTATGCATAATTTATTGGAAGAGAAACAATTTTTAATTCAAACTTTACAAGATATTTCTCATCAACTAAAAACACCACTCTCAACACTAACAGTGAACAACGATATCTTATTACAAGGTAAATTAAATGAACAGCAACATCATTTTTTACACAATAATGATGTTCAAATTTCAAGAATCAGCTTTTTAATACATAATTTATTAAAAGTTTCAAAAATAGATGCTAGGGCAATACTTTTTGAAAAAGAAAACTCTGATATTATTGATACAATTTATGAGGTCATTGCTAGTTTGAACAGTAAATTAAATAAAAAAAATATGAACATACATTTAAAAACCAATGAAAAAATATCACTTTTCCATGACAGTATTTGGATGCAAGAAGCTTTATTAAATATTTTAAAG